>WTCH01000029.1 GCA_013138675.1 Woeseiaceae bacterium
GGTCGGCCGGTTCGGTCCCCATACCCGCAATCTGTTGCTCGCCCCGCGTGTAGGTGACGTTCCCATCAAGCAGCCAATACATGCCTGCCTCGTGACGCAGAGAAACTTCGACGCCGTGTACTTGTGATTCCGAAGCATTCACGCTCTGGGTGATATCTCTACCGCTCGGTGTCACACCCCCGGTCGATACCGAGGTTATCCTGTCGCGATAGCGCATCGTGTAGGCCGACACGTCGAACTCGTTGCCGCCCATGCGATAGCGGACACCAATGTCGCCATGGACTACACGCTCGGAATCAAGGTCGGCATTAGGAATGTTGAATCGATTGCCGGGCCGATTACCGAGCGTACCCAGGTCGAAAACATTCGGCGCGCGAAACCCGTAACCGATATTGCTGGTAAATTGCCAGAGCTCATTGATCGTCGCCACCCAACCGATGTCGCCACTGATTTCGGTATTGTGAATCTGCGAGGTCGGCAGTCGTGTTCGCACATCGCTCAGGCGCAATCCCGCTGTCACCGCGTGACGTTCCCCGATGGTCCAGGTGCCGTTGCCGTAGGTGGAGAGCAGTTGCATGCTCGACCCGTCAGGGAAACGCGGCGCAACATCTGAGCGTTGGCCGGAAACAATATCTTCACTGACGCGTCGACTTGAGACCTCGTCGTGATGGATGTCCACGCCAGCGATCCAAGAACCAAGATCTGTCCGCTTGCTTCCACTTATCGTGAGCCCGTACAGATCACTGCGGTTTTGTTCGAGCGTGCGATCCGGCGCAAGGTAGTCTCGTGTTTGCCGGTCATCATCAATGCGTTGCCACGCGACGTCGGCATCCCAGTCGAGGCCGAGAAGACCGGACGAAGACTGGTAATCCCCGTGTACAAACGAACGTCTGTTCGGCTTGAAAAAGAATTCAGAGGAAGACGGTTCGACCTGGCCGAAACCTGCGACCAGCTCATCCACACGCGGCGTGTCGGGCTGCTCAAGAAACTGAAGATCCAGTGACCAGGATTTGTCGGCAGCTGGTGTCCCGGCTACCAGCCACCGGGCAGCACGCGACTCGTAGCCACTTGGCTTGACGCGATCCCCACCTCCGATACGCCGGTCACCAATATCGGCAAACTCGACGCTGAGTGACGTTGCAAGCCTGTTGGTTCCCACATCCAGTGTCCCACCAAGCACCTGACTACGCTCGGCCGTGTTCGCTGATGCGAACACCTCACCACTTGAGCTCACACTCGTCGATTCGAATTCTGGTTTGTGGGTGATGACCTGGAGCACACCGCCAATAGCGTCCGAGCCGTAAAGCGATGCGGGCGTGCCGCGCAGAATTTCGATGCGCTCAACGGCAACCGTGGGCACGAGCGCAAAATACTGCGTTGGTGCGCTCCTGAAGAGCGCGTTGTTGAGTCGCATGCCATCGACAAGATGCAAGACCGACGAGCCTTTTTGCCCGCGTACGATTGCTGCACCCTGCCCCGGCGTCGTCTGTTGCAGGTGCACACCGGTCGCATCGGCCAGTGCATCGGTCAGCAACGTATGTTGCTGCACAACCTTTGTATCAAGCGTATCCAGCGTAACCGACAATTGTTCCTCGACCACAGCACGACGCACCGCGGTCACGAGGATCTCTTCGATCTCCTCGGCTTGCGCAGGAAGGCAGGCGAACAGGCAAATGGCCTGAATCAGAATGAGGTTAGTTCGTTGCAAGGCGGTATGATGCCACCGAAACGACCATCCTGGACACATTGACAATGAAGACAAATGCAATTCGTATTCACGAGTACGGCGGACCCGAGGTCCTGAAATGGGAAGAGATCGATCTACCCGACCCAGTCGCTGGCGAAGCAACGATCCGCCATACGGCGATCGGCCTCAACCTGATCGACACCTATCACCGCTCAGGTCTGTATCCGATGGACTTGCCGGTGGGACTGGGCACCGAAGCCGCCGGAATCGTCGAAGTTGTCGGCCAAGGCGTTACGGATGTCGCCGTAGGCGACCGTGTCGTTTACACCGGCATGCCGACGGAATCCTATTCGGAACGTCGCAATTTCAGTGCCGCGCGCCTGGTGAAAATTCCGGATGGCATCACCGACAATGTTGCAGCCGCGGTACTCCTGAAAGGCCTGACGGCCTGGTACCTGTTGCGGCGCAGTTATCGTGTGCAGGAAGGTGATCCGATTCTGCTCTATGCGGCAGCCGGCGGCGTTGGTTCACTAGCGAGTCAATGGGCCAACCAGATCGGTGCAACCGTAATCGGTGTCGTCAGCACCGATGAAAAGGCCGAGCTGGCAAGGTCGCAGGGCTGTGCTCACATCATCATGGCCGACGATGACATCCCGGCACGGGTAAAAGAACTGACTGATGGTCGCGGCGTCGCCGCTGTCTACGACTCGGTTGGCAAGGATACATTTATGGCGTCGCTCGACTCGTTGCGACCGCACGGCACGATGGTGTCGTTCGGTAACGCGTCGGGGCCGGTCGATCCGTTCTCGCCACTTGAACTTGCGAAGCGTGGATCACTCTATGTGACTCGCCCTGTGCTGTTCGCATTTATCGAGACGCGCGAAAAACTGTTGAGTGCCTGCGATGAATTGTTCGAGGCGATGAACAGCGGCGTGGAGGTGCGCATCGGACAGACGTATGCGCTAAAAAATGCCGCGCAGGCGCACCTCGATATCGAGGCGCGCCTGACGACGGGTTCTACTGTGTTGCTGCCTTGATGGCTTAGAAGCGCCAGACAACTCCGAGAGCGAGCAGGTCGATCTCGTTGGGAGCATCGTCAATATCGAACTGCTCATACTCGAGGCGAACCTCGACCGAGCTGAAGTTCAAGCGCATTCCGAGACCGTAGGCCAGGTCTGTACCATCAATGCTTGCGGAACCAAGGCCTGATGCGCTGGCCTTGAGGTCCCAGCTCGCATAGCCGACCTTGCCGAATATGCCGAAGAGGCCAAAATCAACACCGACGGTACCGAAACCGGTCAGGGCCGTAGCATCGACTTTGGTGGCGACCGGGCCGAGGTTGTCCTGCCCTGCACCAAAGTCGATATAGGCGAGTTCGAGACCGAAATCGACGGCCGGAAGGTCAAATACGTAACCGAACATCACCTTGTAGGCGACATCGTCGTCATCGAGATTGAGCTCGTCGCTTACATTAGACTCACCAATGCTGGCCCCAATCATAAAACCGGAATCAGCAAAAGCTGCCGGCGTGAGCAGCAGGGTTGCAAGTGTCGCAACGCTACAACTCTTTACAAATCGTGAAAATTTCATGTGTGTATCTCCAAAAATGTGCCCATAGCAAGGCACACAGTAGACGATTAGATTGGCTCTACTGTGACGATCAGGTCACATTTCAGTGACATAATGACCATATGTTGCGTGGAAGCTACAGATTAAGTGTGACGCGGATCCCATATGTCCGAGGTGCCTCGAGGAACGGAGCCCCGGGTCCCGGATCGCTAATCGGGTTACCGGTTGCAGAAGCGGACTGAACATCCGAGTTCTCGAGGTTTTTCGCCCATAGGCCAGCCGACCACTTGCCAGTGCCGCAGTGCCAGGTCAGTGCTA
>WTCH01000362.1 GCA_013138675.1 Woeseiaceae bacterium
GGCGCAGTGGTGACTACGACATGCCGATTTTGCTAGTCTTAAGTTGTACTTGGAATGTTGTAGATCTGGACAATGGCACGCAAGCGCAAGCAAAAGTTACACGGCATAGCTGAGCCCATGCTCGGACGCGACCCTTTGTTCATTCGTTTGTGTTCTGTCTTCGTCGACAACCTCGCGTTGATCCTGAGGACGGCCCTCGTGACAGGTGCACTTTTCCTGGTCCAGGACTTAAGCGACTTCTATGATCGAGTGGCAGACGATTCGGTTGAAGCCGAGACGGCGCAAATCGCGATTGAGAATGAACCTGTACCGGCTGAGGATATCGCTGTTATAGAACCAGTGATCAATGATCGTATCCTGCACGCCAAAAATTGCACGATCGCGGAGTATCGTGAGGCGCACTACGATAATTGTGTCGATGAGCCGTCCAGTGTCTACCCAAGACCTGAAGCCGATCCGGATGACATTGGGTACCTTGCCGATGACTCACCGGTGATGTTCGCAAGCCTGGATAACTAGTTCGACAATTGCGACGTCATTGCGCTGCTACTTCCGTTGATCGTTCCATGCCTCGAAGGCCGCGCACATCTCAGGCTCTATCGCGGGGATTGTCCTGATCTCGTCTCCAAGTTCCTGAATGAGCGGGTCCGGCCGTTTGAACATCGGCCATTCCGGAAGGCCCACGCCGTTCGGGTTTCCTGTCGCCGCAAAATTGATCCAATACTTCTGCATTTGCGCCGAAAGCGCCAGGTCCGTATCCGTCGTGGTCATGTAGTCGTCGTGCATTCCAAATACGTAGGAGTACTCGGCCCCGTGATAGACGCCGACCTTGTGACTGCCCGGGTCTTCACGCAATCGCGTGAACAAATACATCCAGGCATTGCCGCCGGATGCCGTTCGATTGGCCGCAATGTTCTGTGACGGGCAGAGCATGGCCTCAGCGGTGATCAGCCTGTCCATTGCACGGCGCGGGTCAGCCTCGTCGGCCACCGATGCGAGGGCAGCCTCGCCCCCAATGCGGGGATTGTCCCTGGCGGTTAACAGAACATCGTCGAGTGACGCGTCGTTATCGATGGAGTCGAACCCCTCTCCCTCATTCGTGCCGACAATTATTTCGTGGTCGCCGAAGCGGCGTGCCTGCACGGCATCCCAGGTCGACTGAGTAATAAGCTGGCCATCAATGGCGGGCGAGTGGTAATGATCGGCAGCGAGTTCTGAGTACGCCTGCAGCAACGTTACGGCATCGATCTTGCGCAGGTCTTGCAGTGACTTCGCACCCACTGCTTGCATCAATTCGCTGCCACGCTGTTGTTCGTCCTGGAGCGTCGGCATCGAAAGCCCAAATCCTGCAGCACTTTGCAGCACACCTCGATGAAACAGGTGTTGGGCGGGTTCGGCAGCCATCAATGCGAGAATGTTTTCACCACCAGCGGACTCGCCGAACAAGGTAACCCGATCCGGGTCACCGCCAAATTGCTCAATGTTGTCCTGGATCCACTGCAATGCGGCAACAAGGTCCCACAGGCCGAAGTTTGCGACGGCGCCTTCGCCCGCAAGCTCCGGATGTGAAAGAAAACCGAAGACACCCTGGCGATAGGCAACGGATATGACGATCACACCCTGCGGTGCCAGGACATGACCGCGGTAGTTCTTCTCGTACGACCAGCCGCTGATGTTGCTGCCACCGTGAATCCATACCATGACGGGTAGTTTCGCGTCACTCTCCAGCGTTGGTGTCCACAGATTCAGGTACAGGCAATCCTCACTGACCTCGAGATCCTCGTAGTAGTCGGGGGACGCACCAAAGGTCTCAGCCATGTACCGATACCAGTCGAGGATACGCATCGGCTGCATGCACGCTGCTGCGAATTCGGTGGCGTCACGGCGCTCCTGTTTTGATGTCAGCGCTTGTGGTGCTCTCCAGCGCAGCTCACCGACTGGTGGTTCAGCGAACGGTACACCGAGAAACGTAGTGACGTTCTCACCAACGTACTTACCAACAAGCAACTCACCATCAACAATAACGCTCGGCGATTGCTCGCACCCGGCCAGGGCGATGATTGCGATTAGCAGGATCTGTATTCGCACTACCTAATCCTGATGATCAGCCTGTAACGACTTAACGAGCGACACAGACATCAACACGCCGACAACGAGGATCGGCAACGACACAATCAGCAATACAACCTGCATCGTCTTGAGCCCGCCAATGAACATCAATGCAATGGGTAACACGGCGAGCGCGAACGCCCAAAACACGCGATGCCAACGTGCAGGATCATCACCTGCCACCAGGTGTAATGTCGCTCCGGACGCCAATGAATAGGAGGCGGAATCATACGTCGTCGCTGCAAACACGATCGAAACGACGGCAAACACACCAATGACCAGCGGAGCGATCGGCAGTGTTTCCAGTGTTGCGACAATTGCTGCATTGCCACTGACCGAATTCATGATGTTGACGAAGTCGAGTTGGCCGGAGATCTGTAGGAACAGGGCATAGTTACCAATGATCATGTAGAAGATCCAACTGCCCAGCGATCCGTAGATCAACATGCCCGTGATGACCTGGCGAATGGTACGGCCGCGAGAGATGCGCGTAATGAACAGGCCAACGTACGGGGCGAAAGCAATCCACCACGCCCAGTAGAAAATGGTCCAGCTTTCAACAAAGCCGGATTTGGTGAAGGGGTCTGTCCAGAAATTCATACGCAGGAAGTTCTGCGTCATCATGCCGAGGCCGTTGAGGCTGGTCTTCAGCAAAAAGACAGTCGGTCCAACGAGCAGGATGAACAACAACAGTCCAAGCGCAAGATACATGTTGATATCGCTGAGACGCTTGATGCCTTTCTTGAGGCCAAGCCACACACTAAGTACGAACAGGCCAACACAAACACCCATGATGATGACTTCAAGCTCGAAGCTCGTCTGAATGCCGAACAGCCAGGCGGCGCAGGCAGCGATCATCGGTGCCGAAAAACCCAGGCTGGTTGCCGCACCGCCAATCAACGCGATCATGAACAGGAAATCGATGACGCGCGCCAGCGGTCCCTGCTCTTTTCCACGCAGGAACCAGTTACAGCTCAGGCTGAAGCGCAGCTTGTCTTTCTTGCCGACGTAATAGGGGTAGGCAATGGCGATCGCCGGCAAACAATAGAAAGCCCAGGCAGTAAAACCCCAGTGGAACAGGCCATAAGTTGAAGCCCATTCGGCCGCTTCCGTGCTGCGAGGCTCGGCGCCAAAAGGCGGTGACTCGTAATAGAAAGCCCATTCAGTGGCGCACCAGTACATCAGCCCGGCACCGACGCCGGCACAGAACAACATGGCTATCCAGCTGAGCTGGCTGAACTCGGGCCCCTCGTCGTCCGAGCCCAGCTTGACGTTGCCATAGCGGCTGGCCGCAAGCCATACGAGAAACGATATCGCGGCAACGCTGGCGAGCAGGTAGAAGACGCCAAATTCGATGGCGATGAAATCGTACAGTCCCTGCAGCATTGGCCCGGCTGTTTCGGGCGACGCCGCGAGAAAAATGCCGGCGGCAGCGATAATCGCTACACACGTACCGAAACTGAGCCAGTCAATTCTGCTTTGTTCCATGCTAGCCTCTTTGTGTCAGTCCACGTTCAGGATCACGGAACCCCGAATACTACCTTCTTCAATGAGCTTGTTGCCCGCCGCGATCCCGGCCAGCGGCATCGTCGCGGCAATGCGATGTTGCAGCCGCCCTTCACGTAACGCGCTGTCAATATCTGCAATTGCTTGTTGTTTCGCTGTTTCAGGCATCGCGTACACAATCACGAATCGTACGGTGATGTCTTTGTACATCATCTGGAAAAAAGGCAGCTCAGGCGTCGGCTGTTGGGTCGACGAGTACGTTGCGATGGTCCCACCAATGCGCAACACCTCGAGAGAGGTCGACAGGTTCGCACCGAACTCGACATCGATGATGCGATCAACAGGGTCGCCTCCCGTCGCATCCAGTATGGAGGTCGCGATGTCGCTGTCGCGGTGGTTGACGATATGGGTGGCGCCGGCACTTGTGCACTTCGTGGCATCCTCGTCATTGCTTGCGCTGGCGATAACGTCGGCGCCCGCCTGGCTCGCCCACTGAATTGCGTAGTGGCCGACGCGGCCCGCACCGCCGGTGATCAGGATCCGCTGGCCCGCAACATCGCCGTCCGAGAACACACATCGATGTGCCGTCATTGCTGGAATCCCGAGGCTGGCGCCCACATCGAAGCCCGCCTCATCGGCCAGCCTCGGAGCTCTCAAGGCGTCTATCGCAACGTACTCGGCCGCCGTACCGAGCCGGCGCGCGTACTGTGCCTGGTAAACCCACACTCGTTCGCCTATTCGATTCTTATCGACACCATCGCCAACAGCCTCAATAACGCCCGCACCATCGCTGTTCGGAATAACGAGGCCGTCATCGAGCAGGTTCGGGAATGAGCCTGCCCGCTTCTTCACATCAGATGGGTTGACGCCGGAGGCCCTGAGACGCACCAGCACCTCGCCTTCACATGGGGTGGGTGTGTCCAGGTCGCCAACGTGAAGTACGTCGTCTGCGGGCCCAAATGCCTCGAACCAAGCTGCTTTCATTGCGGAGATTCCTGCGTGCGTGTCGTTCTAGTCGAGCCAGTTTGACAGTGTTTCAGTATGGCCATCAATGGCAAGAGCCTGGCCGGATATCCGGGCGGCCGCATCGGAGGTCAAAAACAAAACAGCGTCAGCGATTTCCTCGGCTGACACAAATGTCCGCATCGAGCTTTGCCGGAGATAGACGTCGCGTACTTCCTGCGCTGGCAAGTTGCGCTTTTTCGCGTCCTTTTCGATGACAGCTTCGATACGCGGGCCGCTGACGCAACCCGGGCAAACGGCGTTTACACGAATGTTGTCGGGTCCAAGCTCCATGGCCCAGGTTTTCGTCAGGCCGATCTTGCCCCACTTGCTCGCCGCGTACGGCGACCGTAGCGGCACACCAAACAGTCCGGCAGTTGAGGCGATATTGACGATCGAGCCACCGCCTGCGCTGCGCAGCAACGGCACTGCACGGCGTGTCATGTAGAACGTGCCGTTGAGGTCGACGGCTATGCAGTGGTCCCAGTCGTCCGGATCGATATCTTCGACGTGGGCAATGGGGCCCGAGACACCGGCATTGTTAACAAGGACATTTAATTCGGGGTGGTGTGACAGAAAATCGTCAAAGACTTGATTCACCTCTGCAGGTTGTGTGATGTCGGCTAAGGTCGCGGTGGCCGTTGGGTTTTGATCCGTGAACTCCGCAACCATCGCTGGCGACGAATCGCAAACGTGGACTTTCGCCCCGTCAGCAAGAAACGTTTCGGCGATCTTTCGGCCGATGCCGGATGCACCACCCGATATCAAAATGGTGGGCGCCATCAGGCCTCTGTGGATTTTCTGGGTTTCACAATCGTAATATATGTCACCCTCTCACCCGGCGCATAGACTTTGCGTGGAACTTTTCAATGCCTGAAAAACGAAAAAGCGTGTTACGCCTGCCGAAACGACACGGGGGCGTACCCGGATCGTCGAGTGCAGCGGATGGCGAGCAGCTCATCAAGGCGCAGTCGTTTCGTGACGCGGTGATTGCCGGGCTCATTGTCATCATCCTTTTCAGTGTTGTGTGGGCGATGCTGTCGACCCTGGTCAACCGTATCTTTCCGTGGATGACCGTGGTTCTTGGCGTACTGATCGGGCTGGTCATGCGCCGTGCCGGACGTGGTCTAGACTGGCGATTTCCGGTGTTCGCCGCGGTGCTGGCCTTAGCGGGCGCCCTGGCAAGCAATGTTGTCGTTGCAGCGGCGTTCACGGCGTCGGAGTTAGAAACCAGCACGTTTACTATTCTGCGCGCGGTAACCGCGATGACCTGGCCCGTGTTCTTTGACGAGGTTATATCTGCTGCGGATGTCGTCTATGCACTATTCGGGGCAGCAACGGCGGCGTTCTATGCCAATCGCCGCCTGAGTCGCGGTGAATACAACGCAGTACGCAAATGGCAGGAGGAGCAGGACGGTTTCGTGCCGATGAAAAAGAACTGACGCCTACACCGGCATTAACAAACCGTCGGCCTCAATGGCTTTGCCGGACAGCGACGCGAGCTGCCGCTTGACCAGCAACTCGAGATCGTTCACGGCATTGATGATACCGAGGAAGTACGGTGGCTCACGGCGCAGTAGCGTCCAGTCACCGGACTCGATGACGCGCACGAGGTGCGAGATGTTGGCGGCGATTGCGTCGATATACGGGTTCTGGCCGTCGTACAGCACCTCAATATAACGGTAGACGCGGTTGAACTTGCGGTGCAGCCGGTCACGCATGACCTGCTGGTAGAACACAGGCGTTTTCTGCAACAAGTCGAGACCCGACTTGTACCGCACCATGTACTCGCCCGGCGTGGCGTTCTCGACGGCAACGCCGCCAACGACGAATTCCTTGTACAGGCGATCACGGCATTTTTCGAGGTAGCAACGATCGGCCATTTGCGCGACCAGGTCCGCCGTGCCGATCAGGTGACCGCAGATGATGTCACGAGGATCATCGAGTTCGATCTCGTCGAGATCAAGCTCGTATCCTGTGAAGTGCACGATCATGCTACTTACCGCAGTATCTTTCGCCATGCCATGTTCGGGCAGGTAGCGCCGCAGGAAATCAGCGCTCCTCGATACGTGATAAAGCGTGAATTCAGCACCGTTGGTAAACGCGGCATCGCGCTCTTTGTGCCGAATGTAACCGGCGTCGTGAAACAGCGCGGTGATAATCGCCATTTGCGCACGCTGCGCACCGAGCCGGTCGTTCGGCTCAACGCTTCGCTCGTAGCCAACTATCAGACGCGCGACAGTAAGCGTCATATCGAGCGTGTGTTGCACGTCGTGATAGGTGGTATCGCAACCCTCGTAGCCAGGATAACGCCCTGTGAACAAGCGCTCGAAGTCATAAAACGCGAGCCAGAGCTTGTCGTAGGACGCGCCGGGAAAAGCTTCGCTGAAGAGTTCGTACACGGCATTGCGAACCGACACAGGATCACTCACCTGTACGGTATTGGTAACGTCGTAATCGTTACGGCGGTCCTGAGACATGATGCGTTTCTTGTTCTTATTGGTTGCTGGAGTTGCACCCGTTGCGCTGCGTCTGCTGTCAGTCAACGGTGCCCCCCCGGACATGAGTTCATGTCATTGAATGATACCCGGAGCACCCTCAGCGTGCAGGGCGAAATCCTGAAATATGTCATGTGCTTGTCGGTTTTTACAGGTGTCGGAAAACTTGTCAACATCCGAATTCTGCGACCACTGGGGCATGGTCGGAGGGGCGCTCCCAGGCGCGCGGCTCCTTGTCGACATAACTGGCATTGCAGCACTTTGTCATCGCGTCGCTCGCCAGTATCAGGTCAATGCGGAGACCTGCGTTGCGGCGAAAACCAGCGGCTCGATAATCCCACCAACTGAAGCTCTTCTCGGGTTGGTCGAATGTCCGAAACACATCGGTCAGACCAAGGTCCATCAATTTGACCAGCGCTTCGCGTTCCTTGGGGCTACACAAGATTCCCTCACCCCACTTCTTCGGGTCATGCACATCCGCGTCAGCCGGTGCGATGTTGAAGTCGCCCAGTACGACCAGTTTCTCGTGGCGCGATAATTCGTCCTCGAGGAAATCTCTCAAGGTAGCGAGCCAGCGCAGTTTGTAGTCGTACTTGTCGGAGCCAACTTCCGAGCCATTTGGAATGTAAAGATCAACGACACGGACATCGTCGATTGTCGCTGCAAGCACGCGACGCTGTGGGTCATCGAAATCCGGAAACTCAAGGACCGGATCCACAGCCGACGAGCGGCTGATCACAGCGACGCCGTTGTACGTCTTCTGCCCATTGGCAATGGACGCGTAGCCCACCTCGGCCAACGCCTCGGCTGGAAACGCCTCGGTTACCTGCTTGATCTCCTGCAGCACGAGCACATCAGGATTGTTCGCGTCCAGCCATTCGAGCACGTGCGGCAGTCGCACCTTCATCGAGTTGACGTTCCACGTAGCAATCTTCATTCGCTCTTTATCCCGCTTTGTCGCAGCAGCGCATCGATTTCGGGCTTGCGGCCACGAAAGGCAATGTACGCCTGCATGATGTCACAGCTGCCGCCCACTTCGAGAATCTCGCTGCGAAAACGCAGTGCCGTCTCGTTGTCAAAAATGCCCGCCTCCTCAAATGCGCCAAACGCGTCCGCGGCAAGAACCTCGGCCCACATGTAGCTGTAGTAACCTGCCGCGTATCCGCCGGCGAAAATGTGCGAGAAGCTGTGTGGCAGGCGGTTGTAGTCCGGGCTTTCGATCAACGCGATCTCGTCGCGTACCTCGTCCAGTACCTGAAGCGCAAAGCCGCTCTTGTCCGGCGTGTACTCGGCATGCAGGCGAAAATCGAATAACGCGAACTCGATCTGTCGCAGCATGGCCATGGCCGCTCCGACATGCCGGCTATCGTCAAGCCGGTCGAATAGTTCCTGGGGTAGCGAATCGCCGGACTCGATATGCGCCGAGCAACGGCTCAACACGTCGTAATGCCACGCGAAGTTCTCCATGAACTGGCTCGGCAGCTCAACGGCATCCCAGGGCACGCCATTGATCCCCGCGATGCTCGGATAGTCGATCCGGGTCAGCAGGTGATGCAACATATGGCCGAATTCGTGGAACAACGTGACGACATCCTCGTGCGTCAGCAAGGACTGATGGCCACCGTTGATGTCGGGTGGCGGGAAATTGCAGACAAGGTAACCGACCGGCAACGTCGCATGTCCATTCAGGTTCTTGCGTACGATGCATTCATCGACCCAAGCACCGCTACGCTTGCCGCTGCGCGCGAAAAGATCGGTGTAAAAGCCGCCGATGGGCGCGCTGCCCTCGTCCTGTACCGAGTAGTAACACACGTCGTCATTCCAGGTAGTGACGCTTTCCTGTCGTTCGAGCTTGACGCCGTAGAGTCGCTCGGCGAGCTCGAACAAGCCGGCGATGACAGTCTCAACCGGGAAATACTGGCGTAGCGCCTCGTTCGAAATTGAGTGTTTCTTCTGTTTTAGCTGCTCAAGCCAATAATGGTAGTCCCACTGTTTGATACTGATGCCTGCAAACTCAGAGAGTTCGGCGGCGTCTTCCTTGGCCGAAGCCCTCGAACGGGCTGCTAATTCGCGCAGAAAATCAATGACCTCGGTTGTCGATCCGGCCATCTTCGTGGCCAGCGAGTACTCGGCAAAATTGTCGAAACCAACCAGTTTTGCGGCTTCATGACGCAACGCCAGAATTGCCTCGATGTTTGTGCCGTTATCCCACTTGGGGTTGCTGCCCTGCTCGGAGGCGCGCGTGACCCAGGCGCGATAGAAACTCTCCCGCAGACCGCGATCGTCCGCGTGGCGCATCACAGCGTCATACGTCGGATAGTCCAGCGTCAGCAGCCAGCCCTGTCGATCGCGCTTGCGCGCCTCGCCGGCCGCACGTGCGACGATCTGCGGCGACAAGCCAGCCAGCTCGCCTTCGTTGGCAACAGCAAGGCTCCAGGCATCCTGCGAGTCCTGGATGTTGTGTTCGAAAGCGGCCTGTGTCGCGGCGAGCTGCTGCATGATTTCCTTGAAACGCGTCTTATCGGCCTCAGGTAGATCAACGCCCGCGAGTCGGAAGTCACGCAAGGCTTGTTCAACAACGCTCTTTCGTGCAGCGCTCGCGGTACCGGGCAGTTGCCGGGCGACGGCAGCGTAGGCGCGCTGCAGTCGGGAGTTCTGTGATAATTCGGTGCCGTGCTCGGTCAGTAAGGGAAGAGCGGCGTTGTAGGCTTCGCGCCACTCTTGTGATTCGAGTACGCCTTGCAGGTGGCTAACCGGAGACCAGACACGGGAAAGTTCGTGCTCCATTTCCTCGAGCGGTGCGACCAACGTGTCGAAGTCAGGATGCGGATTCTCGTCCAGCAGCGCCTCAAGCTTTTGCCGGTGCTCTGCGATAAGCTCGCTGAGCGCCGGCATGACCTGGTCGGGCGCAAGCTCATTGAATCGCGGTAGCGAAGAAATGTTGAGGAGCGGGTTGGGCATTGCTATGACTGATGTCCGATTCAGGCGCAGAATATTAGCACAAGGTAGGAGCGGCTTTAGCCGCGAAGATTCTGAGGAATGTGGTGGATAACGATTTCGATCTAATAGTAATTGGCGGCGGCAGCGGCGGTATTGCACATGCTCGCCGAGCAGCGGAGTACGGTGCACGCGCGGCCGTCATCGAGTACGGGCCACTCGGCGGCACGTGCGTAAATGTTGGCTGTGTGCCGAAGAAGGTCATGTGGTACACGGCGAGTCATATGCACCACCTGGAACAGGCAGCCGATTACGGCTTCGACGTGACCTTAAATGGACATGACTTTGCCGCGCTCAAGGAGCGACGCGACACCTATGTTAAACGGCTTAACGGTATTTACGAGGCGAACCTCGACAACAGCGGTGTGACGTATATTGCCGGCGCAGCCAGTTTCGTTGACTCACACACGCTTGCCGTGAACAGCGAGCAGTACAGGGCGGAGCGCATCGTCATTGCGACGGGCGGGCGTCCAAGTGTCCCGGAGATTCCGGGTGCCGGGCTTGGTATTACGTCGGACGGTTTTTTCGAACTGGAAGACCGGCCCGGGCGTGTTCTCGTTGCTGGCAGTGGCTATATCGCTGTCGAGCTTGCTGGTGTCCTCAACGGCCTGGGCAGTGACGTCAAGGTCGTTGTTCGCAAGGACGCGATCATTCGCGAATTCGACACGATGCTCGGCGAACAACTGATGGAAGCCATGGAAAAGGACGGCATCGAGATCGAAACACGTGTTGTGCCCGCCGCGGTTGAGAAAACAGCCGATGGCCTGGTGCTGACAGCAGAAGACGGGCGTTCCCTTGGCCCGGTGGATTGCATTATCTGGGCGATCGGCCGCTCACCCAACACGACGGGACTCGCGCTTGAGAACGGTGGCGTCACTACAGACGAACGCGGATTCATCCCGACCGACAAATATCAGCAGACGAATGTTGAACACATATTCGCGCTTGGCGACGTGACTGGCCGCGCCGCACTAACGCCGGTCGCTATCGCAGCCGGACGCCGGCTCGCAGACCGGCTATACGGCGGCATGGACGGCAGGCACCTGGAGTACGACCTGATTCCCACGGTTATCTTCAGTCATCCGCCGATAGGCACGGTTGGCCTGTCTGAGAGCAATGCCCGCGCCGAGTTCGGTGACAGCGTAAAGGTTTACACCTCCGCCTTTACGCCGATGTACTACGCGCTAGGTGCGAAGAAGCAGCACTCCGTCATGAAGCTGATTACGGCAGGTGACGACGAGAAGATTGTTGGTTGCCATGTTATTGGCGACGGCGCTGACGAGATGCTGCAGGGATTCGCAGTAGC
>WTCH01000232.1 GCA_013138675.1 Woeseiaceae bacterium
CTTCATCAACCAGATTCGTATGAAGATCGGCGTCATGTTCGGCAGCCCGGAAACGACGACCGGCGGTAATGCACTCAAGTTCTATGCTTCAGTACGTCTCGACATTCGTCGCATTGGTGCCATCAAGAAAGGTGACGAAGTCATCGGTAACCAGACGCGCGTCAAAGTCGTCAAGAACAAGGTATCGCCGCCGTTCAAGATGGCTGAGTTCGAAATCCTGTACGGCTTCGGTATTTCGCGTGAAGGCGAGATTATTGACCTCGGTGTGCAGCATGGCCTGATCGACAAGGCCGGTTCCTGGTACAGCTACGGCGAAGATCGCATTGGCCAGGGTAAGGAAAACGTGCGCGAATACCTGAAAGCGAATCCCGAAACGTCCGCCGAAATCGAAGCGAAGATCCGCGCCATACTGCTGCCAGAAAAGACCGACGCACCGGAAGCAACGGACGCGGTAGAAGGCGCAGACGACGAAAAGGCGGCTGTAAAGGAAGCGTAGACAAGATGTGGGAGCGGCTCTTGTGGGAGCGGCTTTAGCCGCGACAGTCCCCCATGTCCGACGACAAGTTCTCCGACCCCATAGAGGCCCGCAAAAAGGCAATGGACTACCTCGCCCGGCGTGAGCACGGGCGCTCGGAGCTGTTCAACAAGCTGACACGCTTCGGGTTCGAAGCCGACGTGGCAGATGATTCCTTGGCACAACTCGTCGAAGACGGCCTGCAGAGTGACGTGCGCTTTGTTGAGGCATTCGTCCGTTCGCGCATCAACCAGGGCAAGGGCCCCGCGAAGATCCGCTCGGATCTGCGTGACAAGGGCGTTAACGACGGTGTCACTGAAGACGGCATCCGAGAGGCGGACCAGGACTGGTCTGCACTTGCCGTCGAGGTTCGGCTGAAGAAATTCGGCGCAGAACGTCCAGCAGAATTCAAAGAGAAGGCGCGGCAGATGCGCTTTCTCCAGTCGCGAGGCTTCGAGCAGGACCAAATACAGGCGGCTGTTTCAGCAAACGGCGAATAAGCCGAGCTGCTGTTTCAGCAAGCGACGATTAAACGTAGAATTCGCCTGATGAAACACATGACGACCAATGAGCTGCGACAGGCATTCCTGGAATTCTTCCGTGACAAGGACCACGAGGTCGTCGCGAGCTCTCCGCTTGTGCCCGGCAATGATCCGACGCTGTTATTCACGAATGCCGGCATGGTCCAGTTCAAGGATGTGTTCCTCGGCTCCGACAAGCGTAAATACAATCGTGCGGCGACCTCGCAGCGCTGTGTGCGGGCAGGTGGCAAACACAACGATCTCGAGAACGTCGGCTATACCACCAGGCACCACACGTTTTTCGAGATGCTTGGTAACTTCAGTTTTGGCGACTATTTCAAACGGGAAGCAATCCAATATGCCTGGGAGTTCCTGACGGAAACCTTAGGTCTGCCGGCCGAGAAACTCTGGGTCACTGTGTACTGTGACGACGAGGAGGCAGCACAAATATGGCTCAACGAAATGAAGGTCGATCCCGAGCGCTTTTCGCGCCTGGGTGACAAGGACAATTTCTGGGCTATGGGCGACACGGGACCTTGCGGGCCCTGCAGCGAAATCTTTTTCGATCACGGCCCCGGCATCGAAGGGGGACCTCCGGGTACGCCCGAGGAAGATGGCGACCGCTACATCGAGATATGGAACCTCGTGTTCATGCAATACGATCGCAATGCTGACGGCGAATTGCTCCCACTACCCGAACCGTCCGTCGATACAGGGATGGGACTGGAACGCATCGCGGCGATCATGCAGGGCGTGCACAGCAACTACCACGTCGATGTGTTTGCAAACCTGATCGAAGCCACCGCCAAAACATTAGGCGTCAAGAATGACGGTTCGAATTCGCTCAACGTCATTGCGGACCACCTGCGAGCGATTGCGTTTCTCATCGTCGATGGCGTATTGCCGGGCAATGAGGGCCGGGGCTACGTGCTGCGCCGCATCATGCGTCGTGCGATTCGTCACGGCAACAAACTAGGTGCTCGTGGCTTGTTCGCCAATAAACTGATCGCACCCTTAGTCAAAGAGATGGGCGATGCCTATCCTGAACTCGTCAAAGCGCAGGCACATGTCGAGATGGTAATGGCGAAAGAAGAACGACGCTTCGCCGAAACACTCGAGCAAGGAATGGAAATTCTCGAGAGCACGATCACAGACCTCAGCGGCAAGGAAATTCCGGGCGACGTTGTTTTCAAACTCTACGATACCTATGGTTTCCCGGTCGACCTGACCGCGGACATCGCGCGTGAGCGCGGGCTGTCGGTAGACCAGAGCGGATTCGAGGAAGCAATGTCCGGACAGCGTGATCGTGGTCGTGCTGCGAGCAAGTTCCGTGCAATTGGTGGTGACGATATCAAGACGGACATAGAGACGACGTTCCTGGGTTACGACGGAACCGAAGCGTCCTGTGAAGTCGTCGCGCTGTTCAATGATGGTAAGCCCGTTGTCCAGTTATCTCTCGGGGAAGACGGCGCAGTGGTTCTCGCTACGACGCCATTTTTTGGCGAGAGCGGCGGGCAGGTTGGTGATATCTGGGTACTTTCTGCCTGTGATAGCTCATTCACTTTTGTCGATACCCAAAATAGTGGCATTGCTCGCGTGCATTACGGCTCGGTACTGTTC
>WTCH01000254.1 GCA_013138675.1 Woeseiaceae bacterium
GACGATTACGTCGAAAGCCGAAGGACATCACCGCCACAAGAAACAGACTGGCGGCGCAGGACAGTTTGGCGAGGTGTATTTACGCGTCGAGCCGTTGCCCTCTGGCTCCGGGTTTGAATTCGGCAGCGCAGTCGTCGGTGGCGCGATTCCGTCGCAATACATCCCGGCTATTGAAACCGGTGTGCGACAGGCAATGGCCACCGGTGCCGTGAATGGCTTCCCGATGCAGGATATCAAGGTCATTGTCTACGATGGCAAACATCATTCCGTGGACTCGAAGGAAATCGCTTTCGTGCAGGCTGGCAAGAAGGCCTTCCTCGATGCCATTGCGAACGCCAGACCGATCATCATGGAACCGATTGTCGACGTTGCCATCACGGTACCGAGTGATTGTGCGGGCGGTGTGGCCGGTGATCTATCGTCGATGCGCGGCATGATCAATGGCACCGAGACCCTGCCCGACAACCGTATCGTCGTGTCCGGCAAAGCACCACTGAAGGAAATTCAGGGCTATCACTCACGGCTGAAGTCACTTTCCGGCGGTGATGGCAGCTTCACGATGGACTTTAGTCACTACGCAGAGGTCGCACCGGGTTTCGTGGAGCAGCATAGCGCCTGATCACGCCAATACGGGTTCCGGATCCGGCTCGCTGTGATTCTGTGTCCTAGTAGCGGCCGTGCTGCTTGAAGATGTAGTTATTGAGTTCGATGAACTGGTGATTCATGCGATGCACGATTTTGTGCGCCGATCGGGCCACTGCCCGCATCACCTGGTATGCGACCTGCGCATGGTCGTTGACGACGCCCTCGAACGCTTCTCGTTTCAGGCTCAAAACCTGGCTGTCACACAGAGCCCTGAGTCCCACAGTGTGCGGCTCCCCATCGACAAAACTCAGTTCGCCGGCAAGATCGCCGCCACGCAGAACGGCCAGGCTCGCCTCATCATCACCACCCGCGTTTTTTACGACCTCGAGTTTTCCTTCCAGAAGGACGTGCAATGCGTCGTCCGCCGTACCCTCGCTGATGAGGTAGTCGCCGTCCTTGAGGTGCTGCAAGTCCATGAGTCCGCCGAGCACGGCAGCCTGTTCTTCCGATAGCTCGGTGCCCAGGGACGATTGCAGTATCAGTTTCGTCATGTCGGTCATTGGTCCACCCTCGTACGCGACCCCCGAATGGGCCCGTTGTGAACATGCTAACGCCGCAGTATTCTCTTGCATATACGTCATCCTATCTACGTGGAATCCGGCATATTAAGCCAAGGCAAACAGTCGTATTTTGCACGGTAGGAAACCTCGATTCGGGAAACAATACCGTGGACGACCATGCACCTTCCGCCATGTACTGTGGTGTCAAAATACTTCATGACCCTGTACGTAATAAGGGCACTGCCTACACTGAAGCTGAACGCGATTATCTGAGCCTGCGAGGCCTTCTTCCGCCCCGTGTGCACACGCCTTCGGACCAGGAGTTGCGCGTCCTGACCAACATTCGCGAAAAGCCGACCGATCTTGAGCGTTACCTGTACCTCATCGCTTTGCAGGACCGTAACGAGACCCTTTTCTACCGCGTTGTGATGAATCACATCGAGGAGATGATGCCGATCATCTACACACCGACCGTCGGCAAGGCCTGCCAGGAGTTCCAGCATATATTCCGCCAGTCTCGCGGTTTTTATGTGTCCATTGAAGACAAGGGTCGCGTCAAGGAAATCCTGCAGAACTGGCCGCATAAGGACACCAAGATCATCGTCGTTACAGACGGCGAACGAATCCTCGGTCTCGGTGATATGGGCGCGGGCGGCATGGGCATCCCCATTGGCAAACTGGCGCTGTACACTGCCTGTTCGGGCATCCATCCAACACATTGCATGCCGGTTATGCTCGATGTCGGCACCAACAATGAGTCGCTACTTAACGACCCGCTCTACAACGGCCTCGAGCGACACCGCGTGCGTGGCGAAGATTACGATGAACTCGTGGAAGAATTCATCATGGCCGCACCAGCGGTCTTCCCGGGTGTGCTCATCCAGCTCGAAGACTTCGGCAATACCAACGCGTTTCGTTTGCTGGAGCAGTATCGCAATCAGGTTCCACTTTTCAATGACGACATCCAGGGGACAGGCGCGGTTGCCATTGCCGGTGTCATTGGCGCGCTGCGCGTCACGGGCAGCGAACTGGTCGAGCAGAAAATCCTGTTCCTCGGCGCTGGCGAAGCCGGCATCGGCATTGCCGACGTGTTTGTAGCCGCTCTTGGCGAACAGGGCGTCCCGGTAAGTGAAGCACGTGAACAATGTTGGTTCGTCGACAGTCAAGGACTGTTGGTATCGAGTCGTGAAACAATGGCGGAGCACAAGAAACCCTATGCCCACGACCATCCACCACTCGATAGTTTCCTCGATGCGGTCAAGGCACTGAAGCCGACCGCGATTCTCGGCCTGTCAGGACAACCGAGCACCTTCACCAAGGAAGTCGTGGAAGCCATGGCGGAGATCAATGAGCGGCCGATCATCTTTGCGTTGTCGAATCCGACCTCGCAAGCCGAGTGCACAGCAGAGCAGGCGTATACATGGAGCGATGGGCGCGCGATTTTTGCCAGCGGCAGCCCTTTTGATTCCGTGAAGTACAACAATCAGACCTTCGTACCCGGACAGGGCAACAACGCCTACATCTTCCCGGGCGTTGGACTCGGTGCAATTGTAAGCCAGGCCAGAGTGATTACGGACGAGATGTTCCTTGCCGCCGCGCATTCACTGGCGAACCTGGTGACTGAGTCTGATCTGGAACGAGGCCGCGTGTATCCACCACTGTCGCGCATTCGCAGTGTCTCAGCAAAGATCGCCTATGACGTTGCCAAAATGGTGTATGACCAAGGGCTCACGGACAAAGAGGAGCCTGACGACATCAACGCTGAAATACACGACTACATGTATCAGCCGGTGTACCCGCACTACGCGTAGCGATTACCAGAAAAAGCTCAT
>WTCH01000152.1 GCA_013138675.1 Woeseiaceae bacterium
AGTTCTCCGAAGTCATCAGCAGCAACCTTGCGCAGAATACGGCGCATGATCTTGCCGGATCTCGTCTTGGGAAGTCCGGGCGCCCACTGAATCAGATCGGGCTTGGCAATCGGACCAATCTCTTTTCTCACCCACTGCTGCAGTTCGCGGCGAAGCTCTTCACTGTATTCGACACCATCCATGAGCGTGACGTACGCGTAGATACCCTGCCCTTTAATGTCATGCGGATAGCCTACAACAGCGGCTTCGGCCACATTGGTGTGCGAGACGAGCGCGCTCTCGACTTCGGCGGTGCCCATGCGGTGACCTGACACATTGATCACGTCGTCAACCCGACCTGTGATCCAGTAGTATCCGTCCTCATCGCGGCGCGCACCGTCGCCCGTGGTGTAGGCGTTATCGAATGTGGAAAAGTAGGTTTCGATAAAGCGCTTATGGTCACCATAGATCGTACGCATCTGGCCCGGCCAACTATCCGTAATGATCAGGATGCCAGATACCGCGCCTTCCAGCTCATTTCCCTCGTTATCGACAATGGCTGGCTGGACACCGAAGAATGGCGTCGTCGCGGAACCGGGTTTCAGCGCCGTTGCACCCGGCAATGGCGTGATAAGAACGCCACCCGTCTCTGTCTGCCACCAGGTATCAACGATCGGACAACGGCCTTCGCCGACCACGTCGTAGTACCACGACCAGGCTTCAGGATTGATCGGTTCGCCGACCGAACCCAGCAGTCGCAATGACTTTCTCGACGTACTCTTGACAGGTGTGTCACCCTCACGCATCAAAGCACGAATGGCTGTCGGCGCCGTGTAGAAAATGTTGACGTTATGCTTGTCGCACACTTCCCAGAAACGTGCTGAGGTCGGGTAGTTCGGCACGCCCTCAAACATCAGCGTGATCGCGCCGTTCGCAAGCGGCCCGTAAACAATGTAGCTGTGACCGGTAACCCAACCGACGTCCGCCGTGCACCAGTAGACATCGCCCGGGTGATAGTCGAATACATATTCGTGTGTCATGGCCGCGTAGACGAGGTATCCACCCGTCGTGTGCAGCACGCCTTTCGGCTGACCTGTGGAACCTGACGTGTACAGAATGAACAGCGGATCCTCGGCGCCCATCTCTTCGCACGGGCAGTCGGCCTCAACGTCAGCCTCGAGATCCTGCAACCAGTTGTCCCGGCCCTCTACCCAGTCGATGTCGTTGCCGGTATTTTTGACGACCAGCACTTTTTCGAGTGTCGTGACGCCCGGTTTCTCGGCCGCCGCATCAACGTTTGCCTTGAGCGGTACGATCTTGCCGCCACGACGGCCTTCATCTGCGGTAACAACGATATTTGATTCGCAATCCTGGATGCGACCGGCCAAGGCTTCGGGGGAAAATCCGCCGAACACGACTGAGTGCACAGCACCAATGCGCGCGCAGGCGAGCATCGAAATGGCGGCTTCAGGAATCATCGGCATGTAAAGCGTAATGCGATCGCCTTTTTTCGCACCAAGCGCCTTGAGCGCATTGGCGAACTTGCAGACACGCTCGTGCAGTTCGCCGTAGGTGATTTTCAGATCGCGTGATGGGTCGTCGCCTTCCCAGATGATGGCAACGTCGTTCGCCTTCATCTCGAGATGCCGATCTACGCAGTTGTAGCAGACGTTCAATGTGCCGTCGTGGTACCAGCGAATGTGCACGTTGTCTTTTGCGAAAGAAACGTCCTTAACCTGGGTAAACGGTTTGATCCAGTCGATACGGCTGGCCTGGTCCGCCCAAAACGCCTCGTTGTCATCGACGGAGCGTGCATACATCTCCGCGTAACCCACGTCATCGATCAACGCGCGTTCCCGGGTCTCCGCACTAACAGGATAGATTTCTTTCATTGCTTACGCCTTTTTTATCAGAGCGCAGCGAGCCGTTTGGCGAGCTGCAGAATTCGTTCTGCCTGCACCAGGTGTGGCCGGTCGATCATCTCGCCGTCCATCCCGAGCGTCCCGGCTTCCGGGTTCTCGGCAAACAAAGCGATAATTCGCTTCGCCCGCTCGAGCTCCGCAGTCGTCGGAACAAACGCACGATTGATCACGTCGACCTGCTCCGGATGGATCGCGAGCATGCCCGAAAATCCATCACGCCTGGCATTCGCAGCATAATTTGCCAGACCTTTCTCATCACGGAAATCCGTATACACCGTATCTATGGCAGCGACTTCCGCAGCGGCTGCACCAAACAGGCACAACGACCGAGCCAGCTCGTAAGGCGGCAGCCACTCGCCCTTATCATTGCGTTTGGCGCTCGCGCCGACCGCGGCTGAGAGATCCTCGGCGCCCCAGGACATCGCGGCGAGGCGCGGACTCGAACCTGCATAGCTCCCGAGAGTGAACAATGCGTCGGGCGTTTCTGTGCAAATCGGCAATATACGGGTGCATCCGGCTTTGATGCCGTGAGTGCGCTCAAGCGTATCGAGCATGGCGGCGAGGCGAATAACATCATCTGCCCCACGTGACTTGGGCAGCACGATTCCGGTCGGAGCGGATGGCATGATCGCCTCGAGATCGGCAGCCGCGTCCTCGCTGCCAATAGGATTGATGCGGACCCAAACCCTCTGCCTGTCAACCAGGTAGTCGCGACTCAGTTCACGCGCCGCAGGTCTGGAATCGGGCGGAACCGAATCTTCGAGGTCCAGGATCAGTGCGTCGGCGCCAACATCCGACGCTTTTTTCATCTTCCGCTCGCTGTCGGCGGGCACGAACAGATAGCTTCTGTTCATGCGGGTTTCTTGAGCATCAACGCCGTGCGCTTACAGATGCCGACCAGTTCGTCATGCTGATTGTATGCCCGGTGCTCGAACGTCACGATGCCGTTGTCCGGCCGCGACTTGCTGTCGCGCACCTCGAGCACTTCGGACTGGATGTGAATCGTATCGCCATGAAACAGCGGCTTCGGAAACCGCACTTCGTCCCAGCCGAGGTTTGCAACGGTCGTGCCATGCGTCGTGTCGTTGACCGAGATACCAACCATCAGGCTCAACGTCAGGCAGCTGTTGACGAGCGGCTGGCCAAACTCCGTGTGCTTCATGTACTCGGCGTCGAGATGCAGTGACGCCGGGTTGTGCGTCATTGTTGTGATCAGGACGTTGTCAGTCTCGGTGATCGTTCGCCGAATCGAATGATCAAACGTCTGGCCGACCGAAAACTCTTCAAAATAGAGACCTGCCATAGCTCGTTCCTCAGCCTTTTGCTCGCTCAATGGCCTCGACAATCAGGCGCTTCGCGTCGTCCGCGCCTTGCCAGCCACTGATCTTTACCCACTTGCCGGGCTCCAGGTCTTTGTAGTGTTCGAAGAAGTGTTCGATTTGCTGCAAGGTAATTTCGGGCAGATCCGTTGCGTTGAGAACGTCGTCATAGCGCCTGGTTAGCGCGTGCGACGGCACGGCGATGATTTTTTCATCCTGCCCGGCATTGTCTTCCATGACGAGCACGCCAATAGGCCTGACATTAATGACGCAGGCAGGGACGAGCTGCCGGGTATTGCAGACCAGTACGTCGATGGGATCGCCATCTGCAGACAATGTATGAGGGACGAACCCATAGTTACCGGGATACGACATCGCCGTGTACAGGAAGCGGTCTACGATCAGTGTGCCGGCCTCTTTATCGAGTTCGTATTTGATCGGGTGACCACCGACTGGCACTTCGATGATGACGTTGACATCTTCGGGCGGCGATTCACCAATAGAAATTGCATCGATACGCATGCGTCGAATTCTACCTCATCGCGGAGCTTCTGATAGCCGCTAGTAGCCGTTGTCGAAACTGATGACGTTCTGAAGAGACTGCCCCGAAACAAAGCGCTTGTAGTTTTCGAGGAATATCGGCGCGATGAGCGCTGGGTGACTGATCGCTGCAATGTGTCCTGTAATCAGCAAGTTGGGCGCATCCCAAAGTCGGCTTTCTGCGGGCACTGGCTCGACATCAAACACATCAAGCACCGCTCCCCTCAGTTGATCACTGGCCAGGGCCGACAGCAGTGCCTCATCGTCAACGACGTTGGCACGACCGACATTGATGAAGTACGCATGGGCGGGCAACTGAGCGAGCGCCGACTGGTCCAGTAGCTGGTCAGTCTCGGTGGTGTGCGGCAGCACGGAGACCAGGTAGTCAAGATCGTGCAAAAACTTATGCAGATCTTCGACCTTGAACACGTTCTCGAAGTCAGGATTCGATGCACCTGTGCGACTGAGCCCGGTTACCGTCATGCCGTTGTCTTTTGCACGGCGCGCAATAGCCTGGCCGATTGAACCAGTGCCCATGACACCGATCTTCTTTCCCAGCAACGTACCGGACGCTTTTTTAAACCACTGACGGTCACGTTGTGCTGCCAGTCGCTCAATGACCTTGAGTTCACTGGCCAGCATGTAGCCGATGACAAACTCCGACATTTGCGGCCCGAAGACGCCCTTGATACCTGTCAGCAGGTAGTCTCGCCGGCCAATCTCGAGTAGCGGCGTCACGCCCGCCCAGGTTGATTGCACCCACTCAACTGTGGGCATGTCGGGCAAGACGCGTGCTATCGACTCCGGGTTACCGAACAGAATGGTCTGGTCCGAATAGACACTTGCCGCATCCGACGCGTTCGGACATACAGCGATCCTGATCGACAGATCGTCGGCAGTTTCAACAAGGGCTGCATAATCGCCTGCATCTTCGCCAATAATTAGTACGGATGGAAGCGAGCTGCTGGAAAGAGACCGGGGCATAGGTCAAAATACCTGAAATCCTATGCGGCGGTAAATAATATGAAAGTAATAAGCGCTCAGCACTTGGCGGCCCTGTTAGTTGTCATCTCTTCTTTCACCATGGCCAACGCATGGGCGCACGACGGCGAAGAGGAAAACGACCTTTCGCCACCACTTATCCTTGGCGTACTCGATTTTCCGAATTCTGGGTCTGACGATGCACAGGACGCATTCGATCGCGGCGTAAAACTACTGCACAGTTTTGAGTTCGATGATGCGCGTGACACGTTTATCGAGGCACAGGAAGTCGACCCGGGATTCGCTATGGCGATCTGGGGCGAGGCGATGACGCTTAACCATCCGCTTTGGGCACAACAAGACCGCGAGACCGCCCTCGAAGTGCTGGCCAAACTGCCACTCCGTGGTGATAGAAATACGACAGCGCGCGAAGAGCGCTATCTGGAAGCCGTGTTCGTGCTGTATGGCGAGGGCGATAAGCCGTCGCGAGACGTTGCCTACATGGACACGATGCGTCAGCTGCACGAGGACTACCCTGAGGACCTTGAGGCAGCCGCATTCTATTCGCTCTCCATACTGGGCTCTGTCTATGAGCGGGACTTTCGTACCTACATGAAGGCGGCTTCAATCGCCGAAGAAGTGTTCGCCATACAGCCCAAACATCCGGGTGCCGCGCATTATCTCATTCACAGTTATGACGACCAGGTTCACGCGCCGCTCGGGCTACGCGCGGCTCGTGAGTATTCGAAGATCGCGCCTGCTGCGTCACACGCGCAGCACATGGTCTCGCATATCTACTCGTCCCTCGGCATGTGGGATGAGGTCGTTGAGGCGAACATCACGGCTGTGAAGGTTTCTGAAGACAGCATGAAACGTGCAGGCCGTGAGGCCGCCATGCGCAGCAAGCATTCGTTGCACTGGCTTGAGTACGCGCTGCTGCAACAGGGTCGATTCGATGAAGCGCGGGATACGCTTGAAATGATGAAACAGGATGTCAGTGCGTTGCCGATTGCTTACAACCAGCACCATAACGGCTATATGCGCGCCAGCTATGCTGTCGAGGATCCGTTGGCGCCGCGTGTCCTCGAACCTACAGATACGTCCGAGCTTACGGTCTATGACGTCGCCATCGAGAGCTTCACAAACGCATTCATCGGACTTGCAAACGATGACGAGGAAGCGGCACGAATTGAGCTCTCGAAACTCGACGCAGA
>WTCH01000266.1 GCA_013138675.1 Woeseiaceae bacterium
GAATGCGCCGAATGCCAGCGCGCCTTCGACGGCCACAGCGCCGGTTTCCGCCCCACCCGTAGCCAACGATCGAGCGGCAATAAGTGTCGATGATGTTGGGAGGCTCGGACTGAGAAATTTTGCGGGCGAGTGGAGTCTTGCGATTTGGTCGTTGGCCTCCGATGGCCGTAAGCTGGAAGGCAGTGGTGCAGCAGTCGGTATGATGGAAGGCGACAACGCCATCCGGATTGTGATCACGCAGTTCGAATCAGAAGAATTCCCCGACGCGACCGGCGGAGGTCGCGTTACGATTTCTCACCTGCCGGGAAGGGGGTTTACGCTTAAATCCGACCTCGGGTATTCGGATGAAGTGCTAAAATTGACCGGTGGTTACGAGGCGGACTCGAATAGATATATCTTTTACCTGGTAGGCGGCGCCGGTGGTAAAATCGCCACTGGAGTTGACCGCATATCGGTGCGACTCGAAATTCGCTCGCTGGACCGGAATTTATGGGAAGCGGCTACGTTTGCGCACATTGACGGTAAATCGACACAGGTTCAGTCGTCGAGGTTCGTCCGACGCTAGGGCAGGTTTCGATCGTACCGGACTGGTAGAAACGAAATGACAGACAACCTTAATCCACAATGGAAACGGCACTTCGAAGGCATCGCTGATGAGTTCCTGCACCTCGCTATTACTTGTGATGTGCAGTTGCGTGAGCCCGGCGTCATCGAGCGAATTCTGAAGAATGATGCATCGGTGTGCGGACGAAAGAACGAACGCAGTTTCCGCGATTTGCATAACCTGTTAGTGGCTTACTACAAGTCTATCGGCAAAGCCGTCGACCGCATCGGTCCGAAAGAGACAAAGAAAATCATTGACGCTTTCTCCGAGCGAAATAAGAAGCAAAGGGACTCAGGCGGTACGGGGGTATAACGCCGCGAGCGCCTTCAAGAGTTGCATACGGTCTGCACAATCTCGACGCGTTACATCCAGGTCAATTTCGTCGTCCTTGAAGCGGCGCTGCCGACGGAAGTACTCGGCGGGATCGGTCCCGTCGGGTTCGATGTTGATTCGATAGGTAGCGCCGTCGTACACCTCGTAGACCGGGAACAAGCCGCTTGCGACGGCAAGTCGCACAAGTTCCACAGAGTCCTGAGGTTCGGATTTCCAGCCTGTGGGGCAGGGCGAGTGCAGTAACAGAAAGCGCATTCCCTGCATTGATAGCGCGATGGACATCTTGCGGGCGAAATCTTCGGGGTGGGCGACCGACATCGTTGCCGCATAGGGAATCCTGTGTGCGGCCATGATCGACATGATGTCTTTCTTGCCTTCGCTCTTTCCCCACGGCGTGGTCGTCGTTCGAGCGCCGGCCGGCGTTGCCGACGAGCGCTGTCCGCCCGTGTTGCCGTAGATCTCATTGTCGTAACAGATGTAGATGATGTTCTCGTTGCGCTCTGCTGCTGCCGACAGGGTTCCGAGACCAATATCGTAAGTGCCTCCGTCGCCTGCCCAGCAAATGACCTGGCCAGACTCGTTGTTGATGTCACGAATCGATGCTACACCGGAAGCCACAGCTGCGGATGACGCAAACGTCGTTGCGATCGTTGGTACGGCGTAGCTGGTCGTCGGGAATGCGCCCGCGGTGACGATTCCGCAACAGGCAGGGATCACGAGAGTGCAGGTGTCACCGGCTTCGGCAAGGGCTCGACCCAACATAGTCAGGCCAATGCTCATCCCGCAACCGCCGCAGTTGGTATTACCGGGGCGAAGCAGGCATTCATCGGGGTGGAGGTTCGTTGCCGCGGTCGCGTTCATTGCAGTGTCTCCTCGCCGGTATCAATGCCCATCCATACCGGATCACCTGCCTCTTCGCGCACCGCAATATCGGCCAAAATGTCGTCGATCACAGCCGGCGTGACGTCGCCGCCGCACAGTCCGGTGAGGTAGTTTTGAATCAGCAGGTCGTCGCGATGTCCTTGAAAAGCAGCACGTGTGTCTTGCCAGAACACGCCACCGGCGCCGGCTGCATAGTTGCGATCGAGTACTGCAAGTTTTGTTGCCGATTGACAGGCCTCGCGCAATGCTGCTTCGGGATACGGGCGGAACATCTTCAACTTCACAAGACCGATTTTCTCGCCCGCCGCTCGCCGCTTGCGAACGACTTCGCGAGCCGTCGTAGCCATCGTGCCGCTCACGACGAGGACCACGTCTGCATCGTCAGTAGCAAACGTCTGGGTCATATCCCCGGGATCGCGGCCGAAAACCTCTTTGAAACTTTCGCGGCATTCCTGGTAGACGGCTGGTACGCGCTTCATCGCCTCGTCGATCTCAAGGCGCATCGACAGGCCTTCATGTGGCCAGGCGAGGCCGCCCATAGTGCGTGCCTCGCGCTGATGCATGCGATGCGGCAGGTCGAGATCCGGTAGATAGCGATCGACCTCTGCCTGCTCGGGGAGCGATGTCTCCATCTGTGTATGAGAGACGATGAATGCGTCCATGCAGGTCATCACCGGCAACAGGATGCGCCGGTCTTCGGCCAGTCGGAAGGCGAGCAGGGTGGTGTCCAGTATTTCCTGGTTGTTCTCGCAATAGAACTGCAGCCAGGCAAAGTCCCGGAGCATGAGCGTGTCGCCCTGGTCTGCCCAGATATTCCATGGCGGGCCGAGTGTTCGGTTGACGCCGACCATGACGATAGGTAGCCGGTAGTAGCCGGTCACCATGATGTTTTCCGCCATGTAGGCCAGGCCATTGGCGGAGCTTGCGGTGAAGGCTCGGGCGCCGCTCATCGACGCGCCCATGGAGACGGCCATCGCGCTGTGTTCACTCTCTACCGGAACGACACGTCCTTTGCTGAACGGGAACTTTGCAACGTACTCTACGATCTCGGTCTGCGGCGTAATCGGGTAAATTCCGCATGCAGTGCCACGGGCGTTTCGATTCGCCTCACCGGCAGTACTCAATGCGTAGCCAGCGGCGTGGTTTCCAGTGATGACTTGTACAGACATTGTCAATCTCCGTCCTGGCTACAGGTGACTCATGAAGATGACGTTGCGCGGGCACTCTGCCACGCATACGCCGCAGCCTTTGCAATACGAATAGTCGAACTCAAGGCGGTGTCCTACGCGCTTCAACACACCTTCCGGACAGTAGGTGGCGCAATAATCGCACTCGTTACAGACACCGCAGGAAAGGCAACGACTCGCCTCGGCGGTATCTTCGAGGCCCATATGCACCTCGTCGAATGTCGAGCGTCGTTCGGCGACTGCCAGCGATTCGCCCTCGGCTACAGGTTGGCGCTCGAACAGGTGCAACTTCATCGCGTCCGCGCGGATAACTTCGTCACGCCAGATATCAACGTCGCGCAGTGCTTCTGCATGCTCGGTGATGTTCACGTGGTCGCCACTTAACACGTTGTGAATGTGTGTGGCCGAGCGTCGGCCGCTGCCGATCGCGCCGGCTACCGTTCCGTCACCCGTGGCGAGATCACCGACAGCGAACACCGGTGTCTCCAGCAGACCGAGGAGCTGATTGTCTTCCCTGACCTCGGTGCCTTCCGGAAACACCGATACATCGGGTGACTGGCCGAGTGCGAGAATGACCCGGTGGCAGGCGAGTTCGAAATCGGAGTCCGGAATCTCTACCGGTGAGCGACGTCCGGACTCGTCCGGCTCGCCAAGTTCCATCCGTCGGCAAGCCAGTCGATAGTGGCGCCTAATGCCGTCACTCGGATCGTCGTGCAAGGCAACGGGTTGCGTCAGGTAGTCGATCGCGACGCCTTCCTCGATGGTCTCATCGATTTCTTCGGCGATAGCGGGCATTTCATTACGCGTTCGCCGATACACGACACGCACGCTCTCGGCACCCAGGCGCAATGCGGAACGGGCGGCATCCATGGCAGTATTGCCGCCACCGATGACGACAACATCCTCGCCGTCAACGCGCACGCTTTCACGATGTACGTGATCGAGAAAATCGATGCCCTGGACCACGGCCTCGGTGCCATCCAAACCCAGTCGCAGATCTCGCTGCTCCTGCAAGCCGGTGGCCACCAACACAGCGTCGTGTTCTCGCGCCAGGTTGAGCAAAGTCTGTCGATCAATTTGGTGGTCAGTCTCTACGGCTACACCTAGAGAGAGAATGCGGTCGATCTCATGTGCGACCACTTTCTCCGGCAGTCGAAATTCAGGAATACCGCTTCGCAAAAGGCCACCGATCTCGGGTCCTGATTCGAACACTGTGACCTGATAGCCAAAGCGCGCGAGATGGTATGCCGCGGTTAGTCCGGCTGGTCCTGATCCTACGATAGCAACGCGTTCGTCGCGTTCTGCGAGCGGCTCAATTGTTACCTGTCCATGATCACCGGCGTAACGTTCCATCTGACGCACGTTAACGGCGCCGTCGATTTCGATGCGATTACAGGACTCCATGCATGGAGCGGGGCAGGCCCTCCCGCAGATCGATGGGAACGGAGTGCTGCGCAGCAGAACTTCCAACGCCTTGTCAGTTTCCTTGTGTGCCAGGGCATTGAGAAATCCCTGCACATCGTTGCCTGCCGGGCAGATGTGGTTGCAGGGCGGGATCATCTGCTGACGGTGCGGCTGCTCGCTGGCCCATTGTCCTGTCTTGATCGCCGGCATAGCTGCGCCAGCTCCCTCCAGCAAGCTGGGGCCACGACCCATGCTGGACTGTGTGGCTTGCTCTGCGGCGGCTCCAATGTCGCGAGGCGATTCAAGAAGGCGGACTTCATCGTAGGCACGCGCGGCGGCAGCCAGGTTTGCGCCTTTGAAGCCGAGATGCTCGAGCGCCGCACTAACTTCACGTAGCGGAAATCCCAGCATCCTGGCCACTGCTCCGGCGAGCGCAGTATTTACAATGGGCACACTGCGAGTACCCAGGTTGTTGTCACGCGCAATCGTGGTCGCATCCACAGTCGCAAGACGATTGCGGGGAAACTGCTCGGCCAATTCGTCGGGCTGTTGCGGCGAGTTAATCAGTATCCAGCCACCTGCTTTGAGCCCTGCCATGATTACTTTTCCAACCAGTGTTGGGTCCAGCACAATGACGTGATCCGGCTCATAGATCAGGTTGCGATTGGTAATGGGGTCTTCGGAGTAGCGGCAGAAGGCCTGTATCGGTGCGCCAGACCGTTCGGCGGCATACAGGCCGAATGCTTGAACTGACAGGCCTTGCAAGAATCGCGACGTGGCTATGAGCTTCGCCAGGGTGACACCACCCTGGCCGCCACGCCCGTGTATTCGGATCTCGATCATTGCATCACCCGCGGGTGATCTCTCGCCCGCGCCTACGTCCATGCGTGCTTATACGAGGAGTGATTTAGCGACTCGAATTATAGATATTTCCGGCGCATACCCAAATAAGTAGATTCCGCCCAAATCTAGGTGAAAGCTCAATGAAGCGGGTAGTGGCCGAACTCTTCCACCGCATCAACCATGGCCAGAACGTTTTCGGGCGGGACATCGTTCATCACCGTATGTACTGCGCTGATCATGCAACCACCTCCAGGGCCTAGGATTTGCATTACTCGTCGCACTTCCTCGCGGACCTCTTCTGCAGTGCCAAATGGAAGGATTCGGTGCGCGTCTATGCCGCCACAAAAAGTGATGTTCTTTCCAAATCGCTTCTTGAGGGCAGGGAGGTCGGACATGCACCGACCGGAGGTTTGTATGGGATTCAGAATGTCGACACCAATTTCAACAAAGTCATCGATCAGTGGCGCAACATCACCGCAGGAGTGAAAAAGCACCTTGGCCTTGGTCCGGGCCTTGATAAAGCTGATGAAGTCAGCATGAATTGGTTTGAGGATCTCGCGATACATTTTCGGCGAAATAATAAGACTATCTTGCGTTCCTAAATCATCACCGATTTTTATGATATCGACGTTGTCCCCAAGTTCGTCCAGGAATCGTTCCATCAACTGCTTGCAGTACACCGCAATTCTTTCCATCAAGGCGCGTGCAAAGTCCGGGGTCCTGGCCATATTCATCAGGAATGGCTCCATCCCCTGCATGGCATTAGCTCGCTCAAAGGGAAACAGGAGCCAGGGAGTTGCCAGGATTGCATACTGATTCTCTTCAGCAAGTCGCTTAGCGGTTTCACGCACGTGGGCGATGCGCGTTGGGTCAGTCATGTCGGGCCAACCCAAATAGGAATCGAGCTCTTCGACTGTTTCAGCTTCGGGAAGAGGGTGGATGCTGGGGAACCAGTCCCCGGGAACAATTTCTGTCTGTCCGCTACCCCAGGAGTCGATACAATCACTGTGCGGGTCACGCTCACGATTTCGCTTTCGTGTCGTCTCTGGCTCCAGGTCCAGTACGCCGCGAACATCACTGTGCAGCCGACGCATCGTGTCTTCGTCGATGTCGGCCGTTCCCAATTCAGGCCAGTCGTAGATGTAGTTGTCGGGAGCTTGAACTCCAATGGTCTTCTTGATTGCCTGATAAGGCTTCATTTTGATGCCGGTGGCATTGCTGACTCCAATGACCAAAGGAACACGATCAGGCTGCTCGTGATTGATGGCGGCTAACACGCGTTCCCGGGAAGTCAGTGGCATCTTCTATCTCCTTGAGGTAACAGCTTATTGGCCCGAGTCGGGCCCTCCTATCCGCAGATCTACGCATGTGGCAGACTCTAAATTGACGATAACCAGCCAATATGCGAAAAAGTTAGATACGTCTTTGGCGGAGAGTAACGATGACAGGGGCAACCGATCCAATCCGCATTACCGGTGTTTGTGGGAGTTTGAACCCGCATGGCGCTACAAAAAAAGCCCTCGCGCTTGCACTGCAAGGCGCCGCCGAATATAACGCGGAAACCTCTCTATTGGAGTTGCGGAACTTTGATCTCGTTTTCTGTGGAAGTGTTCCAGAAGATGAATATCCGCCCGATGTATTCGCACTTCGCAAAATCCTCAGAGAATCCCAGGGCATCATTCTGGCAACCCCGGAATACCATGGCAGTCTGACCGGTGTGCTTAAGAACATGCTCGACCTGATGAGCATCGAAGAACTTGAAACGAAGATTGTCGGGTTGATCGGCGTAGCTGGCGGTCATGTTGGAGCGATACACTCATTGAATACGATGAAGACCATTTGCCGTAATTT
>WTCH01000123.1 GCA_013138675.1 Woeseiaceae bacterium
CGCGCGTACCCGGTGCCCGGACCTCTACGATCTCCGGGGAGGCCGAGGGCGGGATCTTTGTTGCCGGTAGTAAAGCGGACCGCAGGGAGCCATACCGGCAACAAAGATGCCGTTCTCGAGCCTGTGCAATGAACCAGGTCGCCCGCTGGCTAGGTCCCCCTTGAGGGGAGGCGGGCTCCTACATCTCGTCCGAGGGTGGTCGGTATTTGAGGTCCAGCTGGCGTGCAGCTTTGACGTCGTCCAGACGTCGTACCGGCAAATTGTACGGCGCTTCCTTGAAACTCGACCCGTTTTCGCGTGCTTCCGTGGCGATCGCGACCATGGCGTCGACGAAGTTGTCGAGCGTCTCCTTGCTCTCGGTCTCCGTCGGCTCGATCAGCAGGCACTCGGGAACAAGCAGCGGGAAATAGGTCGTCGGCGCGTGGTAGTTAAGATCAAGTAGCGCCTTTGCGATGTCCATGACCGTCAGGTCGAACTCCCTCGCCTCGTGTTTGAGTGTGACAATGAACTCGTGACTGGCGCGACGATTTGGAAACGCGAGCGTGAAGCCCGCATTTCGCAGACGCACCTGCAGATAATTGGCATTCAGCGTCGCGTACTCGGCCAGTCGCTTCATGCCGGCGTTGCCGACCATGCGCATGTAAATGTAAGCGCGCAGCAACACACCCGAATTGCCCATGAACCCCGACAGGCGGCCGATAGAGCGCGGCATGTCGTCTTCCTCGAGCCAGTCGTAGTACGCCTCGCCGTCGTTGTCGCGCTCGGTAATGACCGGTATTGGCATGTATGGGAGCAAGCGCTCGCCGACACCGATAGCACCGGAACCTGGCCCGCCACCACCGTGTGGTGTCGAGAATGTCTTATGCAGGTTCATGTGGATGACATCAAAACCCATGTCGCCGGGCCGCACCTTGCCGCAAATTGCGTTCAGGTTGGCGCCGTCGTAGTACAGCAGGCCACCCGCATCCTTGACGATACGTTCGACCTCGATGATGTGGCGCTCGAAAACGCCGAGCGTGGACGGGTTGGTCAGCATGATGCCTGCTGTCTTCGGACCAACGACACCCTTGAGCGCCTCGAGGTCCACGTCACCTTCTGAATCAGTCGGAACTTCGACGGCGACGCAGCCACACATGGTCGCAGTCGCCGGGTTGGTACCATGCGCCGCATCGGGCACGATAATTTCATCGCGCTCGGTATCACCACGCTCCTGGTGATAAGCGCGAATCATGGCAACACCGGCCAGCTCGCCCTGCGCGCCTGCCATCGGCGTCAACGACACACCGACCATGCCGGTTACAGCCTTGAGCATTTCCTGCAATTCGTACATGCACTTCATAAAGCCCTGGCCGTGGCTGACCGGACCAAGCGGGTGCCGACCCGCAAAACCGGGCAGCATAGCCAGCGCATTACAGGCGCGCGGGTTGTACTTCATCGTGCACGAACCGAGCGGATAAAACTGCGTGTCGATCGAGAAGTTCTTCTGTGACAGGCGTGTGTAATGGCGCACGACCTGCAACTCGGAGGCTTCGGGCAACAAGGGCTCGTCGTCACGCAGAAACGACTCGGGAATGTTCGTATCTGATGGGTTCAAGGGTGCCTGTGCATATGCGCGGCGGCCCTGGCGTGACTTTTCGAATATCAACGTGCTCATGCTTATTTATTCCTCGTCGGCGCTAATGCCCAGCGCCTTGAACGCCGCGCCGTAATTCGGCTCGTTCCTGATGTCTTCGATTTGTTCGATGTGCACGACCGTGTTGTTTTCGTCGAGTACAACGATCGCGCGCGAGAACATACCAGCGAGTGGCCCCTCAACAATTTGCACACCGTAGTTCTCGCCGAAACCCGCATGACGGATTGCCGATAAACCGATCACGTTCTTGACACCGTGCTCCTCCTGGAAACGCCTGTGTGCAAACGGCAAATCATAGGAAACAGCCAGCATCACAATGTCGTCGCGCCCTTCGGCAAACCGATCGAACTCGACGACCGATTTCGCACAAATTGGCCGCTCGATGCTGATGAAGATATTGAACAACTTGCGTTTGCCCATGAAGTTGGCCAGCGATACATCCTGCAGACTGGTATTGACGAGCGACACATCGGGCGCGAGCGACCCGACAGCTGGTAGCTCAGCAAACGTGCGATAAGTTCCGCCTTCGTAATTGACTGTTGCCATTGTTATGCCGACTTCCTGTTTTCTGGGCTGAGAATCTCGCGCAACGCTGAAACATAGGCGTCGATATCGACGTCCGTCTTCGTTTCAGTCGCACAGACGAGAAGCGCGTTTCCTGGCACGGCCGCGCTACCGGTCAAATCGTAACCACCAAGAATGTCCTGTTCCGCGAGCGCATCGAGGACCGGTGCTACCGGACGGTCGAGCTGCAGCGCGACTTCGTGAAAGTACGGGCCGTCGAACAGGCGCTCTACCCCATCAATCGCGGTCAGGCCGTCGATGAGCCTGGTGGTGTTTTGGTGCGACCGGGTCGCGACCGAACGCAAGCCGTGATAACCGACGAGCGCCATGTAAATGGTCGCCGCCGTGACCATCAGACCCTGGTTGGTGCAAATATTCGAAGTCGCTTTGGAGCGCCGAATGTGTTGTTCGCGCGCTTGCAGCGTCAACGTAAAGCCGGGTTCGCCATCGAGGTCCGTGGTACGTCCAATAATGCGTCCCGGCATCTGCCGTACATGTTTTTGCTTACAGGTCATGAAGCCGAAGTACGGCCCGCCTGACGACAAGGGCACGCCAAGCGGCTGACCTTCGCCAATCGCAATATCAGCGCCCTCCGTTCCCCAGTGGCCCGGCGCCTTGAGCAATGCCAGCGACGTCGGGTTGACGATGGCGATGACGAACGCGCCTTGCGCATGTGCCCAGTCTGTAAGGCGATCAACATCTTCGAGTGTGCCCGGGAATGACGGTTGCTGGATGGCTACAGCGACAGGACCTTCCCCATCAGGCAGTGACGACGTCGCATTACCGGTCGCCATGTCCATGTCGAGCCGCTCGAAGGTGATGTTTTGTGTGCCTGCAATGGTCGATGCCACTTTTTCGTAGGTCGGGTTGACGCCCGGCGCGAGAACGATACGCCCGTTTTTCACCCTGCGATTGCAGCGCACGGCCATCAGTGCAGCTTCGCCGAGCGCAGACGCACCGTCGTAGAGCGATGCATTGCTGACATCGAGACCGGTCAGCTCTGTGATCATCGTCTGGTATTCGTAGATGGTCTGCAACGTGCCCTGACTGGCCTCAGCCTGGTACGGCGTGTAGGCACTGTAGAACTCACCACGCGTGGCTATGTCCCAGACGGCGGTCGGTACGTGATGCTCATAGGCACCGGCGCCGAGGAAGCACAGCGGTGCCCCATCCTGGGCAGCGCGTTCACGCATCAATCGCGTAACCGCCATCTCGCTCATGGCTTCGGGAACGCCAACGAGTGATTCGATCAGCAGGTCTTTTGGAATTTCGTCGAACAGCGCGTCGAGATCAGGTGCACCAATCGCTTCGAGCATCTCGCGAGTGTCATCGTCGGTATGGGGAATAAAAGGCATGGGCTTGTCTATTCTTCGTCCAGCAGCGCCTGGTACGCATCGGGCGTCAAGAAGGCACTCTCGTCAATTTCGCCACCCGGTGTGATTCTTACAATCCAGCCGTCGCCATACGGGTCCGTGTTGATCGTCTCGGGATCATCGGCAAGCACGTCGTTGACCGCGGCCACTTTGCCATCGATCGGTGAATACACATCCGATGCCGCTTTCACCGATTCGACCACGGCCATGTCGCCGCCTTCAGTTACGTCCTGGTCGACTTCGGGAAGCTCCACATATACAAGGTCGCCAAGTGCGGCCTGTGCGTGGTCCGTGACACCAATCGAGACACTGCCGTCATCTTCGCGGCGCAGCCACTCGTGGTCCTTCGTGTACAAAAGATCGCCGGGTAATTCACTCATTGTTGCTCTCCCATGTCGCGGCTAAAGCCGCTCCTACAGTTCAATTCGTACTTCACCGTTGCGGACAAACGGCGTCTTAACGATACGTACATTCAATAATTTGCCGCGCACGTCGACATGCGCGCTGTCATAGTCGCCGGCCGGCACTCGCGCCAACGCGATGGAGCGGCCAATCGTGGGCGAAAAGCCGCCGCTCGTAATTTCACCATCGCCAATGCCGTCAACGACCACGCGCTGGTGGTTTCTGAGGACGCCCTTGTCTTCGAGCAGCAAGCCGACGAAGCGTCGCTTGTCCGGATTGGCACGCATCGCTTCAAGTGGCTTTCTGCCAATGAAGTCGCGATCAGCAGGTTCCCATGCGACAGTCCAGCCGAGCCCGGCTTCGAGCGGTGAAATCGTCTCGTCCATATCAGAGCCATACAGGTTCATCGCAGCCTCGAGGCGCAAGGTGTCGCGAGCCGCCAATCCACAGGGAACAATTCCTGCCGCCGTCAGGCGGTCCCAGATTGTCGCGGCATGGGCGGCCGGCATCACAATTTCCCAGCCATCTTCGCCCGTGTAACCCGTGCGGGCAACAAACATATCGCCAGCTTCCATACCATAGAAGGGCTTGAGCTCGAGGGCCGCTTCACGCCATTCAGCATCGATGCAGGGCGCAGCAAGTTCCCTCGCCTGGGGTCCCTGGACAGCGATCATTGCGAGCTCGGCACGCTCATGCACATCTACGCTGAAGGCCTCCGCCTGACGTCGAATCCACGCAAGGTCTTTTTCGCGCGTTGCGGCGTTTACGACGAGCCGGAACCAGGATTCGTCCATGAAGTAGATGATCAGGTCGTCAATGACGCCACCGTCTTCATTAAGCATGCTGGTGTACAGGGCCTTGCCCGCATCCTGCAGTTTGGCGACATCGTTCGCGACGAGGTAGCGCAGGAACTCACGCACGCGATCGCCCTTCAAATCAACGATCGTCATGTGGGACACATCGAACATACCGGCCTTCTGCCGAACGGCGTGATGCTCTTCTTTTTGCGAGCCGTAGTGCAGCGGCATATCCCAGCCGCCGAAATCGACGATACGCGCGCCGGCCTCAACGTGTTTGTGATGCTTCGGTGTCTTCTTTCCCATTGACGTTCCTTCGAGCCGCTATTGCCACTGGGCTAACAAAAAGGGCGGCAGATCTCACGATCTGCCGCCCCTCTGTCCAAAAACCTGAGAGATCAATAGCTTGCGCCACTTACCCCTTCGGTGGGCCTGTTATCAGGCCTCTCTCCAGAGCCAATCAGCGGTCGCGGTCCTTTTGCCTGAGCGTTTCCGGGTAGTTGCGCCTTCGGCGCCCCGCTTCAAACGGGGTCTCTTCTGCGAACGCTATCGATTGGTACACGAATCATAGCCAATGCCGATGCCGGTTGCCACCCGTCCGCCGGGAAGTAACAATGCCCGATCCTGATATCCGGAGAACGGCATGAGAACTGTTCGCATCGCTCTGTGCACCCTCGTCCTCGGCTTGGCGCAAGCCTCGCTGGCCGGTCCTGCGGAAGACTTCGCGGCCCTGCTCGACGAAGCCTGGGAATGGCAGCTCAAGGAAAACCCGATGATGGCGTCTGGACTCGGCGACCGGCGCTACAACGACCAGTGGACCGACAACAGCATTCGGGCGATCAAGCGACGCCAGGACGAAACGCGGGAGTTCCTGCGCCGTGTCTACGCAATAGACAGGGCTGTGCTCAGCGAAGACGACCAGCTTAATTACGAGCTGTTCCGGCGCTCGCTCCAGGATCGGGCAGACCTGTTCAAATTCGATAGTCACCTGGTTCCGTTCTACCAGCGCGGTGGCGTCCAGAACCTCGACAGCAATACCAGTCGTCTGAGATTTGTAACGGTCAAAGACTACGGGGACTGGATTGCACGGCTTGACCAGATCGATGTTGTCATTG
>WTCH01000333.1 GCA_013138675.1 Woeseiaceae bacterium
TGACGAAGCACTTCAGCAAATTTTCCGGCATCCAGGTGATAAGCATAGTTCACCACAAAGGCGTATTCCGGTGTTGTGATCTGTTTGGGGGCGAGGCAGTCAGCAAATAATGCAGTCTGTGGTGTCACAGCATCCGCAAATTGCGGTGCATCGGTCAGCGCCAGCCAATGAGGCGCGAGGTTGGTGTCAGCGTAATCTATGGGGACGGTAAATGGATGGCTGTATGTATCTCCGCTTCCCGTATGCCAGTTGCGGAAATAGGTGCCCTGTTTAAAACTGGCGCCACACTCTCGGATAAAGTCTGTCTCAGACAGTCCAATGCGCTGCAGGGTGGCCCGCATGGATGGCCAGGTGCCTTCACCCACGCCAATGGTCGGTACATCCGGTGATTCAATCAGCAACAGTTCGAACGGCTGCTGTGCCTGAGAGTCGATTCGATGTTCAGCTGCAATGACTCCTGCAGACAGCCAGCCGGCGCTGCCTCCACCCACAATAATTATTCTGGAAATCCTGTCTTCCATATGCGATTAGTATCCCACAAGTCCTCAATAACACTCGAGAAAACTGGCATGGCAAGTTCTTACAGGAAGGCTGTTTTAATTGTCGCAACTGCATTGATGCTGTCCGGTTGCGCGGAGGAGGATTCCTACGCCATTTCCGAATGGGCAGTTAATATCGGTGGGCCCGGCTATACCGCCGTGGATGGCACGCGTTACGTGGCTGAGCAATCGACATCCGGTGGCGTGGTCGGCGAGATCAGCGTGGTAAACGGGTCGCAGGATCCGATGCTCTATCAGAGCTACCGCGAAGGTGACGTCGAGATCTCCCATCCGATTGCTAATGGCACCTACGACATCACGTTTCACTTCGCCGAGCCGGAAGACATCGCTCGCGATGAGCGAATTTTCGACGCGTTCGTCGAAGGGCGGCGAGTCATCGATGATCTTGATGTCATGTTGTTCCGCGACGGCAAGATCCATTCGGCGTTGACCGTGACCGTGCCGAATGTCGTTGTCTCGGACGGGAAGCTCAACATTTATTTCGATGCGTCAGTTCGCGCGCCGATTCTGAGTGCGCTTGTCGTGCGTAATTCGATCCGGGAAAAGCATGCACGGACGCTGTTCTGGAGCGACGAATTCGACACGGACGGCGCCCCAGACCCGGCCAACTGGAATATCGAGGAGTGGGCCGCCGGTATCGTTAATGACGAAGACCAGGCGTACACGGCACGTCCCGAGAACGTCCGTGTGGAAGGCGGCTATCTGGTCATCGAGGCGCATCGCGAAGATTATGATGGCGCACGCTACACCTCGGGTCGGTTGCAATCCATGGGCAAGGCCGATTTTGTTTATGGCCGCATTGAAGTCAGGGCCAGGCTGCCAGAAGGGCAAGGCACATGGCCAGCAATTTGGATGCTGTCGAGCCGTCCGTATACCTACGCGACCACCTGCACTGATAATGAAGACTGGCAGGGCAGCGATGACTGCGATGCCTGGCCGAACTCTGGCGAGATCGACATCATGGAACATGTCGGTTACCAAATGAACCATGTCCACGGTACCGTGCATTCAAGAGATTTTCACTGGACCATCTGGAACCAGCGCAAGGGCCGTATTCTGCTGGACAATGTTGCCGGTGAATTTCACGTTTATGCATTGGAATGGACGCCAGACCGAATCGACATTCTCGTCGACAATACGCCGTATCTTACCTACATCAACGAGGGCAACGGCTTGGAGGAATGGCCCTTCGATCAACCGTTCCACGTCATACTGAACCTTGCTATAGGTGGCGGCTGGGGCCGCGCCGGCGGACCGGTAGACGATTCTGTTTTTCCGCAGCGACTGTTGATCGACTACGTGCGCGTGTTCAGTGCCGAAAGCAATCCCTGACCCGATCCATGTCCCGCTGGAAGGCGAGGCTGTCGGTGTGGCTAACGATTCGGGACTCTGATCGTCCTGCCAGGATGTCCTCGCTAACTGCGGCGATCTGGAACTCGAAGCCGGACCCGGGGCGGCCGTCGTTGAAAACGTCCACGCACTCGTCGAGTTCGAACAGTCGGCAGTCGGTGGCTCTCCAGCATTGCGGAATCTCGATATAGCCGCGCGTGCCGATGATATAGGCCGTATTGGGGAGCTTGCAGCGAAACGAGGTCGCGAGGGACGCGACGCAATCACCGTAGTCGAACTGCATCGTGACGTCGTCGTCCACGCCATTCTGTGCGAACCTCGCGACGACATTCATCGACTCAGGAGAACGCTCCGTGAAGTAGCGGGCGATTGCGATCGGGTAGACACCCATATCGAGCAGGGCGCCGCCGGCCAACTCCGGATCGAAAAGACGCGATTGGGGGTCGAAAGTCTTCGGATAGCCGAGCTCGGCTTTGATGTGGCGCAGCTCCCCGATGCGGCCGGCTTCATGCCACTGTTTCGCGGTTTGCATGGCAGGCAGAAACCAGGTCCACATCGCTTCCATCAGGTAGCTGCCGGTTTCTTCGGCGACATCGAGTAGCGCCTGGCATTCGCCTGCTGAGGTAGTAATCGGTTTCTCGCACAGTACGGCTTTTCCAGCCTGAAGAGCGTCACTCGAGTTTTTCCGGTGAAGCGTGTGTGGCGTTGCGACATAGACGGCATCAATGCCCGGATCGCCGAACAGATCGTCGTAACCCTGGTAGGCGCGGCCGATATTGTATTTTCCGGCGAACCTGGCGGCGGCGTCGCCGTCACGGGCCGCGACAGCGGCAAGTTCGGCACGCGGGACGTGGCTAATATCGGATGCGAACGTGTTGGCTATCGTACCTGCACCGACAATTCCCCACCGCACACTATTCATCTACTGCCGCCAGAGCCGCGTATTCGGCGCGGTGGCCTCGAAGTTGCTGCGAAACGGATTGATATCAATCCCCCCGCGGCGCTGATAGCGTGCGTACACAGTCAGTTGCTCGGCTTTGCAGCGCTCACGGATGTCGAGGAACATGCGTTCGACACAAGCCTCATGAAAGTCCTGGTGTTGCCGGTAGGACACGATGTAGCGCAGCAGTCCTTCGCGGTCGATGCGTGGGCCGCGGTAAGAAATCAGGATGCTGCCGATGTCGGGCTGGTTCGTGACCGGGCACAGGCTGCGCAGCAGGTCCGAGTGCAGGTCCTCGGTGACGAGCTCGTCTGTATTCGCACTGAGAAACTCCGGTGCGACCTCGTAGGTATCACAGGCAGCAACCCTATCGTCGATACAGTGGCCCGGCATGCGGGCAACGGCCGCACTATCCGGCGCAGAGGGACCGTGGATCACAACGGTGACGTCCGTGCCGGCACAGGCCGTGAGGTCGCGCGTCATGACCGCCGCCAGGTCGGCGGCAGACTCGAACCGGGTCATCGCAAACGAGCCCAGGTAGAGCTTCAGGGACTTTGATTCGACAAGATTGACCGAATCTGCGGCGACGGAGATCTCGGCCGTGGCGACCTGCGGCAATCCATTATCGCGCAGCCAGGCCAGCTCCCAGGCGTTCCAGATATCGGTACCGTGGAACGGCAGGTCGCCTCCAAGCCCGAGCGCCTTTCGGGCGTCGATACGTGCGATCGCGTATAGCAAATCGGGCGAATACTGTTCAGGGTAGGCTGTTGTCTGGCCCAGCGGGTTCTTCTGTGTCATTGCGGCCAGAGTTTACGCGTTTCCTCAGGTACAATACTGGGTTTTTGGAACCATGAGCCCCTCAAATAATAATCACGCGGACCGCGGGTACATCATCCCGATCGGTGGCGCCGAAGAAAAATTCCACAACCCGGAAATACTCGACCGCTTTATCGATATCTGTGGCGGCAAGGAGGCCCGGATCGGCATCATTCCGACGGCCTCGGAGCTGGAGGACACCGGACGCAACTACGAGAAGCTGTTCCGGCAGATCGGCGTCAAGCACGCCATGGTGTTGCCGTTCGAGTCGCGCGAGGACTGCAACAATGAGGAATACCTCGACTACATCGAGAAGTCCGATGGCGTATTTCTGACAGGCGGCAACCAGCTGCGGCTCTCGACAACGCTTGGTGGGACCGCAACCGCACAATTGATCCGGCGGCGGAACGCGGCCGGTATGCACGTGGCTGGCACCTCGGCGGGCGCCGCGTTCGTCCCCGAGCACATGATTGCCGGTGGTCTCGAAGGCAGCACGCCATCGCCAGATATGGTCACGATGGCGCCTGGACTCGGACTCACCAATAAATTCATTATCGATCAGCATTTCCGGGAGCGAGACCGTTTCGGGCGGCTATTGACGGCGCTGGCGTACAACCCGTTCGCCGTCGGGATAGGCCTTGACGAGGATACGGCGGCCTTCATCTCGGCAGATGACGACATCGAAGTCGTGGGCAGCGGCGGAATAACCATCATCGATCCCAGTGAACTGAGCTATTCTTCTATGCATAAGGCTCGCCGTGGCGAGCCGGTCAGCCTGATCGGTGTAAGGCTGCATATTCTGGTTGCGGGCGGACGCTACAATACATCGTCCCGAGAGGCCGCTCCCGAATAGCTCAAGACAGGATAATAAGAATGAAAATTGTCAGCACGAATGTGTACGTGGGCCCCAATTTGTTCGCCCACTTCCGGGTCATCCGCCATATCCTTGATCTGGGTGAACTCGAGCACTGGCCAACCGGCCGGCTCGGCGAAAGCTTTATCGAAACGCTGCTGGAAACACTCCCTGGTTTGCACGAACACGGTTGTTCTTACAAAGAGCCGGGTGGATTCGTGCGCCGTCTGCGAGATGACGAGGGCACCTGGATGGGCCACGTCATGGAGCACGTTGCGATTGAGCTGCAGAATGTCGCCGGCTCCTCTGTGACCTATGGCAGGACGCGCTCCATCGACGGTCAGCCCGGTTTCTACAACATGGTGTTCGAGTACAAGGACGAAGCGGTAGGCCGCGGATCCAGCGCGCTGGCGATGAAGTTCTTGCTAAGTCTCTTGCCCGCCGAGATCAAAGTCGATGGCCGGCCCGAGGCTGACTGGGTTTTCGAGGAAGAGCGTGATCGCTTCATCCGTTATGCGCAATCACGTGCCCTGGGCCCGAGTACTGCGTCGCTTGTCGACGCGGCTGAGGAACGCGGCATTCCCTGGATTCGCCTGAATCGCTACAGCCTGGTGCAGTTCGGCCACGGCAAATACCAGCAACGCATACAGGCCACGACAACGGGCCACACGGGCAACATCGCCGTCGAGCTTGCAGGCGATAAAGAAGAGACTAACGAAATACTTCGTGACCTTGGCCTGCCTGTACCCGAGCAACGTGTCGTGCGCCGTGAAGGCGATGCCGTACGCGCGGCGAAACGTATCGGTTTCCCTGTCGTCCTGAAGCCGCTCGACGGTAATCATGGCCGTGGCGTTTCAATCAATCTGAAAACGGACGAAGAGGTCGTGACCGGCTTCAAAAAGGCGATGGATCATGGTCGCACTGTCATCGTTGAGAGTTACATCGAGGGATTCGATCATCGTTTGCTGGTCGTCAATGGCGAACTGGTCGCCGCGGCAAAACGCGAGCCGGGGCATGTCGTCGGCGACGGTAAACATACCGTCGAGCAACTTGTCGACATCGTCAACGAAGACCCACGTCGTGGCGTTGGCCACGAAAAAGTACTGACGCGACTGGAGTTCGATCACCAGGCTGAACGCCTGCTTGGCAAGATAGGCTACGACAAGGACACCGTACCGGAGCAGGACGAGGTCGTTTACCTGCGATCCACGGCCAACCTGTCGACGGGCGGCACAGCGCTCGATGTTACTGACGTTATTCACCCTGACAATCGCGAAATGGCTATTCGCGCGATCAACGCAATCGGACTCGACATCGGTGGTGTCGACTTCCTGACGAACGACATATCCCTGTCCCACCGTGAAGCCGGCGGGGCGATTTGCGAGGTTAATGCAGGACCGGGCTTTCGTATGCACGTCGCGCCGAGTGAAGGGACGCCGCGCGACGTCGCCGGGCCGGTCATCGACATGTTGTTCCCCGCCGATTCGCCGACACGCGTGCCGATTGCCGCCGTAACAGGAACCAATGGCAAGACCACAACCTCACGCATGCTCTCGCACATCCTGAAGATGACGGGCTTCACAGTGGGCATGACATCGACCGATGGCGTTTACATCGACGGCAAGTTGACGGTATCAGGAGACATGACGGGGCCAACGTCGGCGCACATGATCCTGCGTGATCCGTCGGTTGATGCGGCCGTTATGGAAACGGCTCGAGGCGGAATGCTCCGCAGCGGTCTGGGCTACCGGCGTTGTAATGTTGCGGCGTGCCTCAACGTAACAGCCGACCACCTTGGCATGCGCGGCATCGATACGCTCGAGCAGTTGGCCGAGATCAAGCGTGTGCCGATCGAGATTGCAAAAGACGCCGCGATTCTCAACGCTGATGATCCGCTGTGTTTGCAAATGGCGGACTACACGGAGGCGGAGCGCCTCTGTTACGTGACAATGAACCCCGCGCACGCACTCGTGAAACAACACATTCGCGCTGGCGGTGAGGCATTCGTGCTTGAGCAGGCACTGAATGGCCACATGATCGCGATTTATGACGGTGAGGCACATACGCCACTCCTGTGGACGCACCTGATACCGGCAACGATTGAAGGTCGTGCGATGCACAACGTGCAAAACGCCATGTTTGCCGCGGCGCTGGCCTACAACATGGGTATCAGCATTGAGGATATACGCCACGGTCTGCGTACCTTTGACTCGACGTTCTTCCAGGCGCCGGGCCGCACGAATATTTACGACGAGCATCCGTTCAAGGTGATTCTCGATTACGCTCACAATGCCGCCGCGGTCAAAGCGATTTGCAGCCTGGTGGACCGGTTTGATGTCGAAGGTCGAAAGATCATCGTCCTTGCGGCGCCAGGCGATCGCCGTGACGAGGACATTCGTGAGATCGCCGGCATAGCAGCGGGACACTTCGATCACTTCATCTGCCGCCGCGATGACAACACACGCGGCCGTGGGCCGGATGAAGTCGCCGTCATGCTCAAGGACAAGCTGCTGGAAGAAGGCATTCAATCCGATGCCATCGAGGTGATTCCCGACGAGCAGGAGGCGACTACGCGTGGCCTGGAACTGGCCAACACCGGCGATCTCGTTCTCGTGCTCGGCGACAACGTCAAACGCACCTGGAAGCAGATCATCTACTTCAATTCGGGCGCGCATGTGGAAGAAACGGGCACGAAGTTGCCTGTCACTATCGAGTTGCCCGAGACAGACGACTTCACGTTCGACAGCAATCTCGAAATCATCAGCGATGAGCGCGGTGTTCGTATTGCGCGTGAGGAAAACGACTAGTCTCGGCC
>WTCH01000298.1 GCA_013138675.1 Woeseiaceae bacterium
GTCGGGAGCTGCCAGGATCACGGCTGCGGCAGTGTGGATCAACGCATCGCAACCCTCGAGTGCGGCATCGACGCTCCCTGGCTCGAGCGTGTCTGCCTCGAACAGCTCCAGCTTCCCGGGATACCGCTCCTTGAGCACGTCGAGATGCGAACGTTTGGCGTCGTCACCGAGGTCGCGCACGGTCGCGTGGACGGTATAGCCGGCGTCGAGCAGGTCGACAATGACGTGGCCTGCAATGAACCCTGCTGCTCCTGTTACGCAGACGCGAGTCATTGTTGTTTGATCAGTTCCAGAGGTCATGGGTGTAATTATCACCTACAAGCGGCTTGGGTGCAGCATTACCCTGACCACCAAATTCTCAATCATCCAAGTGCTCTCTTGATACTATCTCGTGATTCGAACAACGCACGTCATCATGAGCACCGAACCTGAAATTCAAGCCGCCGCAGTCGTCTTTCGACACGACGAGCACGATCGTCAGGCGCTGGCCGACTTCGCTCGGGAATTGGCGGACAGCGGCTGCCGCCTCGGTGGCGTGGTGCAGGAAGTTTTTTTCGACGATCAGGGCCACCGCACTCACATCGACAGTGTCGACCTCGCCACCGGCGACCGCGTCACGATCAATCAAGCCAGCCGCATGCGGCCGGATGGCACTGGCTGCACGCTCGATACGGCCGCACTCGCCGACGCTGGCGCGCCGTTGCGGCGCGCACTCATCAACCGGCCGGACCTCATCGTCGCCGAGAAATTCGGCGAGCAGGAACAAAGCGGTGCCGGGCTAGTGGATGACATTTTGAACGTCATCGCAGAAGGCCTGCCGATCCTGGTGCTGGTGCCCGAGCCGGCTCTGGCATGTTGGCGTGAGCTGACCGGGGGCGAGACCGCGGAGGTGCCGTGCGAAGCAGACGCGTTGCGGCGCTGGTGGCGCGACAGGTTTGCCGGGAAATCCTGAGCCGGTAACTGGTGGATAAATTTAGCCAAAGAGTCAACGCTTGCGTTCTGAAAATCCGCGTGTCCAGCATGGAAGGACTACAGACTAATCGGTCAGAGTGGGGATCCTGCATGCTCGGTTCGATTGACTGCAGGCTGTAATCAGCCCTTGCCCACCCCAGCATTGTCCACATTCAATTTTACTGATACCCCTTCGCCTGCAGCCTGAACAGATGCGCATATTGCCCATTCTCCGCGAGCAAGCTCTCATGATTGCCTTGTTCCGTTATTTCACCATCGTGGATGACAATGATCCGGTCGGCGGCGCGTACCGTAGAGAAACGATGCGAGATCAGAATGGTCATCTTGTTGTGACTCTCGGATTGGAAATGATCGAAGATCGCGGCCTCCGATGCGGCGTCCATTGCCGCGGTCGGCTCGTCGAGCACGAGTATGTCGGCGTCAGTGCGCATAAACGCTCTTGAGAGCGCGATCTTTTGCCACTGTCCGCCCGATAACTCACGGCCGCCTTTGAACCAGCGGCCCAGTTGCGTTTCATAGCCCTCGGGCATGTCCTCGATGAAAGGCGCGGCCATCCCGGTTTTGGCGGCCTTGGCCCAGCGCTCAGCGTCGTCGATATGCCGCACGTCCCCGGCACCGATGTTTTCGCCGACCGAGAACTGGTAACGGCCAAAGTCCTGAAAGATGACGCCGATGCGCTGGCGCAGGGCTTCCACGTCCCATTGCTTCAAGTCCAGGCCGTCCAGCAGGATTTTGCCGTCGGTCGGATTGTAGAGTTTGGTCAGCAGTTTGATCAGGGTCGTCTTGCCCGAGCCGTTTTCGCCGACCAGTGCAAGACTCTCGCCCGGGGAAATCTGAAAGCTCACATCCGTCAGCGCGTTTCCGCTCGCGCCCGGGTAATAGAATGACACGTGCCGGAATTCGAGCCCTTGCTCGGGGTGGGGTCCGTGCTTGGCTTCGCCGTGATGCGGCGTGACGGCCTGGCCGAGATAGTCGTACAAGTTGGACAGGTACAGGTTGTCCTCGTACATGCCGCTGATCGCCGACAAACTGGCGGCCACCGCCGCCTGGCCTTGCCGGAATAGCACCAGGTACATTGTCATCGCACCCAGCGTAATGCCGCCATTAATCGTCGTAATCACGATCCACGCATAGGCGCCGTAAAAGGCCGCCGTTGATAACAGTCCCAGCACAAAGCCCCAGGTGTCACGGCGCAGCGTGAGCCGACGGTCCTCGACGAACAGCTTTTCGAAGATGTCACGATAGCGTTGCAGGAGCCTTGGGCCGAGTTGGAACAGCTTGACCTCTTTGACGCCGTCCTCGCGGGCGATGACGGTTTCCAGGTACATCTGCATGCGGGTCTCGGGGGAGCGCCAGCGAAACAGCCGGAACGCATCACCGGAGAACTTGGCCTCGGCAAAGAACGAGGGCAGGCCGGCGCCGATCAGTATGACGACGGCCCACGGCGAGAACGCGAACAACAGCACCGCATAGCTGGTCAGAGAGATCGCGTTTTGCACCAGCCCGAACGTGCGGTTCACGAGACTCAGCGGGCGGCTCGAGGCTTCGCGCCGGGCCTGGGTCAGCTTGTCGTAGAACTCCGAGTCTTCGAAGTTCGCGAGCTGCAAGGTCAGCGCTTTTTCGAGGATCATGACGTTGACACGCTGGCCGAGCAGGGCGCGCAGCAACGACTGGCTCACCGACAGTCCGCGCTGACTGGCCGCGACCAAAATGACGACGAAGGCTTCGAGTACGATCAGCCACAGCACACGACGCGGATCATGCTCGGTCGAGGTCATCGCCGCCACGACACCGTCGACAATCAGCTGCCCGATGTAAGCGATCACGGCCGGCAAAACGCCTGCCACCAGCGTCAAGAGCGCCAGCGCGACGGTCAGCCCGCGGCTGGTTGTCCACACCAGCGCCAATGCGCGGCGACTGTATTGGAACACGCCCAGGAAACGCTTTGGGAGGCCGACGGTGGGCTCCTGCTCGTCAGCCATGAATAAACAATCTGGGCATTGCGTCGAAGACCGGTCAACTGTGGAGCGGCCTATTGTGTCTTACCGGGTGCCGGATTAGAACGCGCGATGCGCTCACAGGCTTCCATCATCCCGGGTCCTTGGTTTCACTGACCCGGCCACTTGCGGTGCCGCGACCTGTGTGTGTTCCCACTTTGGTGCCCAAACCAGGATCACGTATCGCTACTTAAGAGCATCTACCGAGCTGCGAAATCGATGCAAAAGGTTCAGTTGCGTTCCCTTGGGTCATGCTAGGCCGATCGCGGCTTGACCCAACCTTTCTCGACCATCGTCTCGGCTGCTTCGAGGATGCTCTCCTCCGTATTCTTGAGTTTGATCCCGAGTAGCTCCGCGGGACGGTCGCTCCTGAACTGGTAGTGCAGGTTGTAAGAAGCCCGCGCCAGGCGTAGCGAATAGCGTTTGTCCAGGTACGCAGCGATGTACAGGATCAGCTTGGGCAACACCCGCATAGGCGTCTTGTATTTGCGCGACAGGACCTTCGAAATCTCGAGCATCGACATCTGCCGATCCGAGAAAATAATGCGATGGCCGGCACCTCTGTCCGATGTCAGTGCACGCACATGTCCTTTGGAGACGTCGCCTACATCGACCAAGGGAAAGCGCATCGGTGCGCAAGCGGGATAGGTCCAGCCGACCAGGTCGCGAATGAAAGAAAGGCTGGAGCGGATGTGATGTTTCGCGAGTGGCCGGCCGATCACCACCGACGGGTTTATGGCGACCGCCTGCACACGATCGGCGTGCTTGTCCGCGAACTCCCACAGCAAGCGCTCCGACTGCGTCTTGCCCATGCCGTAAGGGTTCAGCCATATGTCGTCGCTCGTGCACCAGTCGTCTTCGGTAAAAGTTTTGTCCCGCTGGTCGTAACTAATCACGGCGGCAATTGATGAGGTCATGACGATGCGTTTGACGCTCGGCGTCCTGGCAACGGAATCGAGCACGTTCTGCGTGCCTTTGACCGCTACATCGATGATCTGCTTTTGCGGGTCGGGAGCAGCCAGAATTACGGCTGCAGCGGTGTGGATCAGCGCATCGCAACCCTCGAGCGCGGCATCGAGGCTCCCTGGTTCGAGCAGTTCTGCCTCGAACAACTTTAGCTTCCCGGGATAGCGCTCCTTGAGTACATCGAGATGCGAGCGCTTGGCGTCGTCACCGAGGTCGCGCACGCTCGCATGGACGGTATTGCCGTCGTCGAGCAGGTCGACAATGACGTGGCCCGCAATGAACCCTGCTGCTCCCGTTACGCAGACGTGACTCATTCCGGAAGCGAGTCGACTATTCGCTGGAATCGCGGGTACTTGCGCCGTTTTAGTTCTTCGAGGAATTCGGGCATTGGCGCATTATATAGAAAAAGCCCCTGACGGATTCCTGA
>WTCH01000378.1 GCA_013138675.1 Woeseiaceae bacterium
CCACACCTTTTCAGCCACTAAAGACGAGCATGACGCTGCCGTCGCAGAATACCTGCAGCGACTGCGGCAGCAACGCAATCAATGAGCGATATGGAAAACGCTAAATTCATTACAGTCGAAGGTATCGAGGGCGTCGGCAAGTCGACGAACATGCGACACCTGGTCAACGCCATAGAAAATGCGGGTCACACAGTACTGACGACCCGGGAGCCGGGCGGTACCCCGATGGCGGAGCGCATTCGCGAGCTTGTCGCCGAGCACGGCGATGAGCCAATGCCCGACGTCGCTGAGCTGCTTCTCGTCTTCGCATCTCGCGCTTTGCACGTCAATAACGTCATTCGACCTGCGTTGGCAGCAGGGACCTGGGTAGTCTGTGACCGTTTTACTGACTCAAGTCGTGCCTACCAGGGTGGAGGCCGTGGTTTGCCACTTGAAAACATCGATCGATTGGCCGAGTGGGTTCACGGTGACCTGGTGCCTGACCTTACGATTCTGCTCGATGCTCCCGTCGAAACAGGCATGGAGCGGGCAGGGCGGCGTAGCGACCCCGATCGATTCGAATCCGAGCAGAGCGACTTTTTTCAACGCGTTCGGGCGACCTATCTGAAAATTGCGGCGGAACATCCGGAGCGATTTGTCGTCGTCGATGCGGCCCGTAGTCTCGACGACGTGCAGAATAAGATTGAGGACATAGCGGCAGCATTGCTTGGCCATCCACTTAATCAGTAAATACTTTAAGAATTAGTCATAACCTATTGAATACACTTACGTTAAACTGGCTAAAGACCTTCACAAAGTCCTGGCGAGACTACGAGGACCACGGTCGCATACCGCATGCGGTACTCCTGACGGGTCCGGCGGGGGTTGGCAAGCGCGCCGCCGCCAGATGGATGGCCGCGCGCAGGCTGGCCGTTGATATCGAGTCCGCACTTCCTGTGTACCCGGTTGACCCTCTTGAACACGCCGACTTGCATTGGGTGGCGCCGCTTGAGGACAAGGAAGCCATCGGCATCGAACAAATTCGGGGGCTCGTCAGCGAGTTCAGCCTGACCAGCTACAAAGGGGTCGGCAAGGTAGCCGTCATCGAGCCGGCGAATGCGATGACCAATAACGCCGCGAACAGCCTCCTGAAGACCCTTGAGGAGCCGTCCGGCAACGCATTACTGATTTTGATAGCGGACCGTGCGGGGCGGCTGCCCGCAACAATTTTCAGCCGTTGCCAGCGCCTCGACATCGCCTTACCCGGCGAGACCGAGGGCCTGGCGTGGTTGGACCAGCTGCAACCCGGGACAAGTTGGGGAGAAGCGCTCAGGCTGGCTGGCAATGCGCCACTGGCGGCCATTGCCGCGATCGAACAACTCGATACCCATGCTGCGATGCGCAAAGACTTTGCTGGTGTCGCGAAAGGTATTATTTCACCGCTTGAAGTTGCTGCGCGCTGGACCAAGCTCGAGGCGCCATTTGTGCTCGATTGGCTCGCGCGACAAGTCCAACAGGCCATTTTGACGGTCGCAGGGGGCCCTCAGGCCTCGGCTGGGGCGGCAATTGATGAATCTGTGCTCAGGCACGTGGACAGGCGAAATCTGTTCTGCTATCTAGACATAATCAACCGGCTGCGTGGGCAGCCGAAGGGTTCCTACAACGTCCAATTGACGCTTGAGAGCCTACTGATCGACTGGGCCGAGGGCCTTGCACAGAGGTAAGACTGTATGAGCAAACCGGGGCTATTGACGCTGACGATCAAGGACAAGAGTGCCTTGTATCTGGCGTACATGCCGTACGTGATAAACGGCGGCCTGTTTATTCCGACCAACAGTTCTTATCGCCTCGGTGACGAGGTCTTCATGCTGCTCAATCTAATGGGTGAGGATGAGAAGATCCCGGTAGCAGGCACCGTGATCTGGATGACGCCAAAAGGCGCGCAGGGCAAGCGCACAGCCGGCATTGGTGTGCAATTTAGCGACCAGGACCAGGGCAATACGCAGAAGAAAATTGAAAACTACCTGGCAGGCGCATTGGGCGGAGATAAGCCCACCCACACGATGTAAGCAGCCTGACGGCTGCTATTCGTGACCAGCCTGGCGGCTGTTATTCGTGACCAGCCTGGCGGCTGTTATTCCTTGTTGACTCCACCACTCAGAACGTAGGCCTGGTAGCCGCGTTCATTGAGGATGTAGGCGCCCGCAGAACTGCGACGGCCCGTGTCACAACACACAACGTACTTCTTGTCGTGATCCAGCGTGCTGATCTTCAGGCGCATGAAATACAGTGGAATATTGATTGCACCATCGTGATGGTGATTTTCAAACTCGCTCGGCAAGCGCACGTCGAGCCACTGGCCACCACCCTGGATAATCTGCTGGGCCTGGTCGGTGTCCACCCAATCCAGCATCGGCTCATTCAGGAGCGTCTTGAAGTCATCCTTGCCAAGACGCATGACGGAGCCTTCAGCCGACATCGTGACCGTCGCATTGCGTTTCGCGTCCGAAATCAGTGCTTCTTCACCGAAGGTGTCACCGACTTGCAGCTCCGCAAGCTTGATGCCTTCCTTCGACAACGGCGTTTCGCGCGTTACGACGGCTGCACCGCGAGTAAGAACGTAAAAGTAGTCACCTTCTGAGCCTTGCTTGAGAATGACATCGCCGGACTTGTAATTGATCTGCTGCATGCGCATGAAGATCGCCTGGATGTTGGCCGGCGGAATCTTGTGAAACGCCTTGGTCTGCAACAACATCGTCATCCAGTCATCGCCGCTATCGTCCGACTTGCCCTGCAATTCGGAAACCTCGTACGTACCCGTCTGGTCCCACGTGAGCATGACATCTAGCAGGTCACTGTCTATCGAAATGAACTTGACGCGATCCCGCGCTCGTGCGGAAACGCGACGCGGGAATACGGGCGCCACAGGATTTTTAGCGGGGTCAGTTCCACCATGAATCGTTTCGACGACCTTGCCCTGGTCAATGAGTTCGAGGATCCCCGACGCGACATAGAATGTGCGTTTTTCCGTATCGCCCTCCTTGAACAGGATTTGCCCGGGCGATAATTCACGCAGCTGAACCTTGCGAGCGAGCGCTGCAAGATTGTCGCGCTTCAGGCCATCAAGTGGCGAAAAGCCCTTGAGCAGGTCTACATTTAGCTGCTCAGTCGACATACGTGGTCCTGTATTGCTTGGTGTTATTGATTTTCGTCATTCCTTGGTGCACGGAAATTCGACTTAAATTTCCTAGCTGCACGGTATTCTACCTTTAATTCAACGACTTCCGGTACTGCCGATAGCGCGCATCGTGAAGCGGCGCACAGTTTGATCGCCATTTGAGAGTGCCGTGCCCATCAAAGTGCAGACCAACCCGGGTGTGGCGAGAATCGGCCGCCATGGCTGGCTGCCAGAGCCTCGAGACGCGATGTGACCTCATCGAGACCACGCTGACGCGCATAGTTTAGCGGCCCCCCTCTGAAAGGTGCAAAGCCGGTGCCGAATATGACGCCGGCATCCAGCAGTTCCGGATCGGTAACGACGCCGTCAGACAAGCACGAGACGGCCTCATTGACCATGGCAAGCACGAGCCTGTCTTCGATGTCAGACGGCACGCTGGATGGGTCTTTGGGCGGTTTGACCGCTTTTCCGTCGACCCACGAATAGAAGCCCTGGCCCGATTTTCGACCCAGCTGTCCGGCATCCACCATGCCCGTCAACCTCTCAGGCACCGGGCCATCCATTTTCGAGCCCAGGACCTTTGAAACGTGCAGCACGACGTCCAGTCCAACGCTGTCGACGAGTTCCACGGGGCCAATCGGCATGCCGAATGCAACCGCGGCTTCGTCGATACTCGCCAACGCCACGCCTTCCTGCACGAGGTGCATCGCTTCGGTCATGTACGGGGCGAGAATACGGTTTACAACAAACCCGGGTGAACTCTTGCACTCGAGCGGGGATTTGCCGATGCCTTTGACAAATGCAAAGCCGATATTGAGCGCATCCTGCGATGTATCTGCGCACCGAACAATTTCCACCAATGGCATCACGGCAACGGGATTGAAGAAGTGAATGCCGATAAAGTTCTGCGGATCCTTGAGATTCGTGCGCAACTCTTCAAGGCGGATACTCGATGTATTGGTCGCAAGAATGGCGCCGGCCTTCATTGTCTCCTCGACAACTTTGTAGAGCGCCTGCTTCGCCTCGAGGTTCTCGTAGATTGCCTCGATGACCAGGTCCGCATCTGCAACGCCATCACCGTTGACGTCCGACCGCAGACGCGCACTGGTCGCCTGTCGCTCGTCATCGTCTCGAATACGTTTCTTGAACAGCTTCTGCGCACGTTCCATGGCAGGGTCGATGTACTTCTGCTCGCGATCCTGCAGTGTCACATCAAGCCCACGCAGTGCACACAAGGCTGCGATATCACCGCCCATTACGCCAGCACCGATTACGTGTACGCGCGACACCCTTGTAGAGGGTTTGTTGCCCTGTCCCTTGAGTTTGTTCTGCAGGAAGAACACACGCACAAGATTGCGCGACGTTGACGTGCACATCAGATCCGCAAAAGACCTGGCCTCGGCTTCATATCCTGTCCTGCGCGATGCGCCATAGCGTGCCCACAAATCGATCATTGCGTACGGAGCAGGGTAGTGTTCCCGGCGCGCCCTGGAAGCAACCTGCTTGATCAGCGTCGGTTTTATGAACGGACGAATGAACGGCAGATTCAAAATGCGCTCGACCAACGGCGGTTGGCTCTTCGGTGGCTTTGCCGCAATCATGTCTATCGCAGCCTGGCGCCAGTCGTCTTCGCCGACAATGCGGTCAACCAGGCCAATACGTCGACCCTTTTCCGCGGTCACGGGGTTGCCGGTCAGCATCAGCTGCATTCCCGGGCGGACACCGCAAATCTGAACAGTCCGCACGGTCCCACCGAAACCGGGGTGTAATCCAAGCTTCACTTCCGGAAGTCCAAGAATCTTCTTTTTGCCGGGCAGTGCAACGCGGTAGTCGAAAGCCATGACGAGCTCGAGCCCACCGCCCATAGCGAAACCGTTGACCACTGCGACGGTCGGGCAGTCAAGCGACTCTATCTTGTCGAAAATCTGCTGACCCAGCCGTGTGACTTCGTAAGCCACCTCCGGCGTGTCCACGGATGTGAACTCATTGATGTCAGCACCCATGACGAAGCCGTTTTTCTTCCCTGAATAAATGACGAATCCACGCGGGACCGATGCATGCAGCGAGTCCACAATAGAATTCAGCTCCGTCATCACTTCAGTCGACAATACGTTGGCGCTTGAGTCCGCCTTGTCGATGCATAGCCACGCGATGCCGTCGGCATCCAGTTCCAATGAAAAGTGCTGTAAGTCCACTAACTCGCTCCTTTCGAAATATTAAATTCACAGACTAACGGTAGGTGATCCGAGAGTTTTACCTGTGGCACCTCAAACGCGGTAACTTCGATCCCTTCCTGGTAGAGGATGAAATCCAGTTCCTTTCTTGGGGATCGGCTCGGATACGTCGGAATGCCATCAGCATTGGCCGACGTCAGTCCGGCGGCACGCTTGAACAGGTAGATCTCGTTCTCGCCCC
>WTCH01000336.1 GCA_013138675.1 Woeseiaceae bacterium
GGCACTAACTAGTCACAGCCAGTCCGGACCGAGTCCGGCAGAATTCCGGCATGTTGGAGCAACCATCGGTGACTTGGCGTGTTATTCAAAATGCGCGACCCAGCGTAGACGTGCGTGTCTGAGATAAAGTATCAACAAAACTGAAGCTTTTTTATTAATGTGGCATCGGTCGCGGAAAATTGCTCAATACTCCGGATTAAGGAACTAACATGGCATCCATCCAACCAGTCATCCTTGCGGGCGGCTCGGGCACGCGGCTCTGGCCGGCCTCACGATTAATGTACCCGAAGCAGTTTTTGCCGCTCGCAGGCGAGAACACGATGCTGCAAGAGACGGTGCTGCGTCTAAAAGGAGTTGATGATCTCACCGACGACGTGCTCGTCATTTGCAATGAAACGCATCGCTTCCTCGTGGCTGAGCAGCTTCGCGATATCGGAATCGGCGCGAAAATCGTACTTGAACCAGAAGGGCGCAATACAGCGCCGGCCGTGGCTCTCGCCGCTCTGATAGCAGCGGACGATGTGCAGGACGATTCACGGATGCTGCTCGTCCTGCCGGCCGATCACGTGATAAGGGATGTCGCGGCCTTTCACAAGGCGGTTGCGACTGGCAAATTCGCCGCTCAAACCGGCAAGCTCGTCGCGTTTGGCATTGTTCCCACCCGGGCCGAAACCGGTTATGGCTATATCCAGACCGAGACAGATGGTGCGCCTGTCAGTCCGGTCAAGACCTTCGTCGAGAAGCCCGATCTCAGCACCGCCAAAACCTATCTTGAGAGTGGCGACTACTTTTGGAATAGCGGCATGTTCATGTTCAACACTGGGAGCTACGTCAAGGCCTTGGAGGAGTATGCACCGGAGATTCTCGTGGCGTGCCGTACCAGTGTTGAGAACAGTACGTTTGACGCCGACTTCACTCGTCCCGGCAAAGTCGCTTTTATCGGGTGTCCGAGTGACTCGATTGACTACGCCATAATGGAGAAATCTCGTTTGTCCGTGATGGTGCCACTGGACGCCGGGTGGAGCGATATTGGCTCTTGGGCGGCGTTGCACGACATGACCAATTCTGGCGACCACAACAATACGCTGATCGGGGATGTCGTCGTTCAGGACTGCCGTAACAGCTACATCAGAGGTGAGAGCCGTCTTGTTGCGGCCGTCGGCCTCGAAGACGTCGTCGTCGTCGAGACGAAAGATACGGTGCTCGTGACGACAAAAAATCGTTCACAGGACGTCAAGCACATCGTCGACGACCTGATAAGGAGCGATCGCGACGAGGCGAAGCTGCATCGCCAGGTCTTTCGTCCGTGGGGCAGCTACGACAGTATCGATGGTGATGACGGCTTTCAGGTTAAACGGCTGATCGTTAATCCGGGTGCTGTCCTTTCGCTGCAAAAACACGCACGTAGGGCCGAACATTGGACCGTCGTGCGAGGCGAAGCGCGGATCACGCTCGACGACAAGGAGTTCGATCTTAATGTCAACGAATCAACCTATATACCGATCGGTGCGGTCCATCGCATCGCGAATCCGTACGATGAGCCCGTACACATCATCGAGGTGCAGTGTGGCGACTACCTGGGCGAAGACGACATCGTCAGACTCGAGGATAACTACGGTCGCGAGGGTACGAATACCTGATCGGGTGGCAGGCTATCGCCGTCATTACAAGGGCGGCCGGGTCTTCTTCAGGCAAAGATCAATCAGGTCGTCGATCTTCGCGACGCCGACACACATGACGCTGTCTGCGCCTCCCCAGTAAATCTTAACAGTCCCGTCTTCCTCTGCGACGGCACCGCAGGTAAAGACGACGTTGTGGACGTAACCCGTCAGCTCCCACGGATCTTCCGGCGATAGTATCCAATCGTCGGCAACGCCGAGCACTTTGGCGGGGTCCGCCAGATCATGCAGCGCCACACCCAGGCGGTAAACAGCACCGTCCATGGTGGGAAACACGCCGTGGTAAATGTTGAGCCATCCCTGGGCGGTCTTAATCGGTGTAGCGCCAGGGCCTATCTTCATTTCATCCCAGTGATACTGGACAGGCCGGATCACCGGTACCGAATCACCCCAGTGAATCAGGTCCGGAGACCAGGACAGCCATATGCACCAGGGATCGATTTCCGAGTGGGGCCGATCCAGCCGCGCGTAACGACCGTCGAACGTTTCCGGAAAAATCACGACATTGCGCATGTCGGCCTGGCTAATGAGCGACACTCTCTCGATTGTTCTGAAATCGCGCGTTTTTGCCAGACCGATGCGCACGCCAAACCTGGAATAAGCGCTGTAGGTAATGTAGTACTCGCCGCCTATCAAACAGATTCGTGGGTCCTCGACACCGTACTCCTCGTGAATTGCAAAGTCGCTTTCGCTCGAAGGTACGATGAACGGTTTTGGATCTGCCCGGAATTTGTAACCGTCGTCGCTCCGTGCGATACCGAGTATCGATCGTCCATTACGTAAGTGTGAGCGGAAAAGCAGGATGTACTGATCCTCATACCTGGTTGCCCCTGCGTTGTGAACCGTCTCTACGGAGTAGGGGATATCGCGCTTGGTGAGGATTGGATTGCCTTCATACCGTGTCACTAACGGTTTATTGTTCATCGCGTGCTTCCCCGTTCAAAATCTCTTGGTAAACGCGAATATAGTCGCGTGCCATGCGTGCGCTAGTAAAGCGCTTTTCAACATCAGCGCGGCATTGCGTCCTGTCGATCGATTCGATCGCCGCCACCGCACTTATCGCGCCCTCAATGTCGTCGACGATATAGCCCGTTTCACCGTGCCGAATGATTTCGGGCATCGAGCCGCGGCGAAACGCAATGACCGGTGTTCCGCAGGCCATGGACTCGACCAGACTCAAGCCGAAGGGTTCATCAAAGCTGATCAGATGCAGTAATGCTATCGCCCGGCCCAGCACGTCTGCTCTTTGGTCAGGCCCGACAGAGCCGAGATACTCCACGTACGCGCCGTCTAAATGTGGCTCCACCATGGTCGCGAAGTAGTCCTGATCCTGAATAATGCCCGCGATAACAAGTTTCATGCCGACGCGCTGCGCGACCTGAATCGCTTCGTACACGCCCTTATCCGGATGGATCCGACCAAAAAACAACAGATACTCTCCATCCGCGTCAAGAAAGGGAAATTGATTGATATCGATCCCGTGATGGATAGTGGCAATGTAGTCGAGTTCCGGTGACTTATCCGACTCGCTGATCGCCACATAGTGGCTCCGGGTATTGTATTTCTTGTAGACCGGTATGATTTTTGGCGAAGAAAATCCGTGAATCGTCGTTAACACCGGGGTCCCGACCAATCCGGAATACGTTAGCGGCAGAAAGTCAAAATTATTATGAATGAGATCGAATTCGGCGGCCCGTTCGAAGATTTCGGAAATGTGCAGGCATTCAGCGACCTTTGGATCAACCGAGTGGTCCTCCGAATACGGGTATGGGCACACTGCGACCAGCTTACCGCTGGTTTGCGAATCGCCTGTGGCAAAAAGAGTCACGTCCAGGCCCATACGTACCAGCTCTTCCGTAAGCAGGCTGACCACTGATTCCCATGGCCCGTAATGGCGGGGAGGAGTGCGCCATGAAATGGGGCTGAGGACGGCGATACGCATGGTGGTGCTCAATTCTGCTGATTCTCAACAGTGTGAATTCCGATGCAAGCTTTTGGCGGCGCTTACGACTATACTCTGTACGGTCAAAACTCAGGTCGCCAAGCCATGATCAATCCCAGTCACCTTACATTAGTTCGCGACCACTAGTGAGAATTAAAGAACAACGCAGGCAACTGGTCCAGCGGCGGTCAACCTTACTGAACGCCGAGAGCACGCGCGTTATTACCCGGCCCCATATTCCCGGAGACCAGGCGCGTATAAAGACCCTGATCAATCGGGTCTCAAAGCTGAGCGACGAAGACGTGAAGCACTTGCTTGACGCTGTAATGCAGGACTTCTCAGGACGTCACCGGAAATTCCGAAAAGCCCTGCGGAGGAACTTTGACCGTATCTCAGAACATGTCCCGAAACGAATCTCGCTGTCTTCCAAGCAACAACGTTTGCTCGGCGCCTACTTTACTGCGGAGTATTCAGTTGAGGCCGCCGCGCTGTTTAACCCTTCTATTGTTCCGCACCCCGATCAAAAAGGCGTGGGCAAGGATTCGCAGCGGTTCGTCATGAGCTTCAGGGCGACAGGTGAAGGACATGTGTCTTCGATTGAATTTCGTAGTGGGATGGTTGACGAAAACCACGACATATTCTTCGATCCTATCAGCCAATACGTTGCAACGCCTGAGATGCATACAGATCCTGTTTATCATCGTCTTCATTTTCGACGAAAACTCGAAGAATTGGGTGCGCATGTCCGGATTACGAATAGATTGTTGAAAGGATTGGGCGAGACTTTTACGTTGGATGAGCTGGAAAATAAAATCAAGAAACTCCGCTCAACCAAGTTTCGACTGAAGGACAAACAACACGCGATTGATACGGTGTTGTGGCTGGCCCGGTCCAACTACGAAGTGGTATTCGGGTCTGGCGAACAGATCTCTGAGAGAGTGATCTTCCCGGTGTCGGAAAATGAGAGTTCCGG
>WTCH01000213.1 GCA_013138675.1 Woeseiaceae bacterium
ACGCGAGTGCCAGCACCAGGTTTCGGGTCGATGCGTACAACTTCACATCGACCGCTGGGCATCTTGCGAACCTCCCAAGTTGCGGCTGCCTGTGCGAAAGCACTGCCCGCGAAAAGACACAAAATAATCACCAGATTCATCTTGCGCATACTGTTCCTCCTTTCGAGAGTCTGCTTGGTATGACGGTGTGATCGCTCAATCAGTGGGATGATCTCAAGCTTCTGAGAGGTCACGTTACCGTCACTACCACAAATTTATCATCTCGCTGATCATCAGAGATCTCGATACGTACTTCACGTAATTCAAAAGCGAGGCAACTACTCGTATGTTCTATATGGGGTTCCGACGCACCTTACGAGCTGTTCATTCATTTGCTTGATACAAGTTATTGTTTTTGAATGTTTTTCGAAGGGATTAGTCAACATGAGGCTCTCAAGTGGAGAATGATAATGATGATTGGCAGCTCTAATGGCTTGCTGTCACCGTAGAGCAGCTATTGTCCTTTCGTTGACGGCGCTCCTGTCCGCCTGTGCGAGCGTACCGGTCGACCAGATAGCACTCATGCCGGCGCCGGACGTCTACGGCGACGGTATGCTCAACCCGCTGCCGGAAGCCAATCCTTTTGACCGGATTCCATACGACGGCATCCTGTTCGCGACCGATCGAACGCCCGCTACCGGGGAGGATCCCGAGCAGTATTACCGGGACGATCGCGGCCAGGTTGTTCGCTTAGGGTTAGCCGAGATCCAGTTCGGGAAAAAAGAACATACCTGGAAGTTTGCTCGTGACATCTCGATGCTGAAATCGCGCAGCGAAGAGTTTCCGGTCAAAATATCGAACGTCGAAGAGTGGGGGATCATGGGCAGCTCGATACCTTACTGGTTCGACGTAAGCCTGATCAACGAGGATGAGCTACCACCAGACGCAACTGACAGATTTGCCGACGCTATTAATGCACAGCTCGCTGTGTCGAAGAAAAAGCACGTCTATATTTACACCCATGGCTATGGAGTCGCTTACGAGAACCCGGTGCTGGTGTCGGCCGAGCTGTGGCATTTCCTCGGCTACGACGGCGCGTTCATCGCTTACGCCTGGCCATCTACTCCGAGCAGGTGGGCCTATGTCAAGGATTCGGATACGTCGGCTGGGTTCGCGCGCAATTTCCGGCTGCTAATCGAATTCGTTGCGGAAAATACTGCTGCGGAGGAGATCCACGTTATCGGTTTCAGCAACGGTACGCGGCTTGTCGCGCGCGCGTTGGAGCAACTCGCACTGATCCACCAGGACCAGACGGCTGACGAGATTTTTGATGAACTGCGCCTGCGCAACGTGGTCCTGGTCGGCAGTGACCTCGATCGCGGGGTATTCGGATCGTACATGGCCGACGGTCTGCTCAATGTCTCGAAGCACATGTCAATTTATATGTCGATTTACGATAAAGCGCTTGGTTACTCACGATTCGTGTCCCGGCGCCAGCGTCTCGGGCAACTATGGGGTGGCAAAGGCGGTGAACTTCACCCGGTGGCCCAGCAGGCACTAATCGACCATCGGGACAAGATAAGTTTTATCAACGTAAGCGAAGCCGAGGGCGCCAGTTCCGGCAATGGACACGGCTATTTTCGCGCCAGCCCGTGGGTCAGTAGCGACGTCCTGATGACGTTGTACTACGGCCTGACACCGGAGCAACGTGGACTGGTGGAACAGGAAGACCTCCACGTCTTCACGTTTCCGCCCGATTACATATCACGTCTGTGGGGCGCAATTGAGACCGTGGATCCCGAATTCGCCGAAGACTACCGGGCTTTCAAAGCAGCCCAGCCGGCTAGCACGAACTAGATCTGCTGCCGCTGCAGCTCAGATGTAGAAATCCTCCGCGCAACTCGCGGAGACAGACGGATCAAGTAGTCGTTTATTGCGTTCATGAGCGTGCTGTCCGCTGTTGTGACAGGAGGATAGAGGGCTTAGGAACAAATCATGAATATCGTCCCATTAGAATTATTTTCTGTATTCGCAGAGCAATGAAGGACAATTAATATGGGCATGCAAAAATTCCTTGACGACATACCCCTGCTTCTTTACCTGTTGCTAACAACGGCACTAATGGTCTCCTTCATCGAAATCGGCTTCCGAGTGGCCAAAAATGACCAGGGTAAATCCAACAAAGCGCAGATAGCCCAGGTCCGCGCCATCATGGGCGCATCTCTGGGGCTTTTGGCCTTTATGCTCGCTTCACCTTCAGCAGGGCGCAGTCGCATTTCGAAGCACGGATCGATGCCTACATCCTTGAAATCAGCGCCATTGACTCTGCTTACCGTGGTGCAGACTTGCTGGACGAGCGTCAACGAGCTTCAGCGAAGACATTACTGCGCCAGTTTGTTCAGCTCAGACGTGATACTTCAAGTGCAGTCGACAGCGATGAACTTGAAGAGGTTATCGAAATGATCCGCGAGGCGGAACGCATACATGACAAGCTATGGATGGTGGCCGATTCTTCCATGTCATCACCGGGTGATTCAATCGACGACAGTATTTTTGTCAATGCCATACTGGAAATGATCAAGGCCAACGATGAGCGCTTACAGGCCACGCTGTTCAATCGCATTTCACCGGTCATTTGGCTTACGCTGATCTTGATGTCATGTCTATCCATGATAGTGATGGGTTACCAGGCACGACTTTCGGGCACACGCAGCGTCATAGCTACCTGGACATTGGCCTTCGCGTTCGCTGCGGTGATGACTCTGGTGACTGACCTTGACCGGCCCCAGATGAGCCTGTTCAAGATGAACGAAAGCCTGATGATCGAATTACAGAACAGGATTAACGAGGACGATTCGCCAGCTATCGAATCGGAGTCAGGCTAGCTTTTTAGTGGAAAGAAAAAGGTCGGATAACTCGACCCGGCCCTTTCCTTGACCGGCCCCAATCGAGTGGCGGATCGCGTGTTGACAAATTAGTTGATTAATGTGAAATCTGCGGAGAATTGCGGGAGTTTTGCGTGATTGAGTCCTGCACCGTTATGCACTGTGGTGCAGATTAGGCAATGGGCGCCCCACAGACTTTCTTTTATGACAATAAGTTACAGTTCAGTGACCTAACTACGAACCGTGTCGTCTGTGAGGCGGTCTGGTCGGCTAGCGCATAGGTTTCAACAGCCCGGTCGGGAGTTCGACCGAATCGCGAAGCGATTCAGGACGCCGAAGGCGCCCCGAAGGGGTGACGAGCGAAGCGAGGAATCAATCTCTCCGGGCGCGCCAAATGAGAAAGGGGTCCCATCGGGGGCCCTTTTTTATTTTGTGTGTCCTGGATGATGATGAAGACTGCTGTTCGACAAAACGCGTCAGCGTTTTGGACGCCGAAGGCGGGCCGTAGGCCCGAGAATCGCTTTCGAGCGATTCGAGTTAATCTCTCTGGGCGCGCCAGTTAAGTCAGCCCATCTCAGCATAGGGGCGGTGGCGGTAATACTTCGGCCGGCTATCGAGCCTTAAGTGTAGACAAGCGACGCCGATGCCGGCCGTACTGAGCCAGACCGGTGTATCGTTGAGCCGATCAAGCAGGGTCTCAGCCGCGACTTGCCACAATTTTCGAATCTGGTCTTTCTCACCTTGTCGCAGGAACGCGGCCAGGTGCGGATACGCATCAGTGGGCCCGCGCGGGCACGGCGCGATCAGGACGGCGTCGCCACCGAGATTAGGAAACACGACCACATCATCTCCCGGTCGTTTTTCAAACTGTGACGCGAACGGTGCCGGCTCGGGCGGAAGGCGGGCCAGTAGCGGCGCAGCGATCAGCACGAACTCCGAGTCATCGTCAATGATCGAGTTCGTCAGCGGAGGAAATTCCCAATAAAATGCCGTCGCCTCGAATGCGACCAGCGTGCCTGAATACCAGTCGGCGAAATCCTCGCTTGAGCCAAGCAGTTCGAAGAACCGCCGGAACGACAGATTGGAATCGTCACCGCTTATCCGGTACTTGTGACCGGCGGCGATATTGCTTGTTGCTGCCTCCCACACGCTCAGGCGGCGATGTGCACGGGTTGGCTGCGCGATCCCCAGTGTCCGGGAGCCGTCTCGAAGACACCGGCGACGAGGCCGTTGCAGGACCGGCAGGTCGCCTTGCCTTCGTCGAGCA
>WTCH01000314.1 GCA_013138675.1 Woeseiaceae bacterium
CGTGTTCGGACCCACCCAAATTAGGTTGTGATTTTCAAACACCGCGCGCCACTGATCCGGCATGCCGCCATAGCCATTCGGATCGAGGAAAACAAAAACTCCGGGTGGCCGCGCTGCGGTGTAGGTCTCCGGCACATACATCTGCCACTTGAGCCGCTGGTCGGCCGGAATAGTGTCGTCGAGTGCCTGTGCCAGTTGCTCGCCGACGGCTTCCGAAGGCGTATGCGTCATACGAAACATGCCGGTCAGCTGCTCCTGGGCAACAGCAGGTGTCGCAGCAGTGCATGTGAAGATCAGCGCCGCCAATAAAATGATCTTGTTCATGCGAGCCTCCTTAAACGCAATATAGCACCTCGCTACAGAGCTATAATTCGATATCGGCCAACAACAGGGCATCAACAATGAAAACGTCGCCATTCTTGTACCTCGGGTTCGCGGCGGCCGCGCTCGTCGGTTGCAATCAGGAATCCCCACCCGAAGACACGTCGGACACAACGCCTGACCCGCGAGTTGCTGCGATACATGAGACGACCGTGTTCGTGGATATGCACGCACATCCCAGCCGCTTCCACCGCGAGAATGTCGAGTCGATTTCCGCCGAAGAAATCGAGGTGTATCGCAAGAGCTATATGGATGTCGCCGTCGCGAATATCAGTAGTGATATGGCCTACGACGGCGAATACACGAATCGCGATGGCTCGGTGGTCGGGGACGGCAAGTACAAGCCGGCGCCAGGCGAGGTGTATGCGCTGGCGGCTGATCGACTCGCACGAGCAATGAAGACGGTCGAACTTGGCTATGCCGTTCATGCCGATAGCCCGGCTGTGGTCCTCGAAGCACGCAAGCGCGGAGAAGTCGCTGTCCTGCCAGCTCTTGAAGGGGCTGACGCACTCGAAGGCGACATTGAGAATCTGTACCGAATGTATGACAACGGATTGCGGCTTATCCAGCTCGTCCATTTCCGCAACAACGAACTTGGACACATGCAAACCTGGCCTTATTCCCCCGGCGGTCTGACCGAGTTCGGACGCGAAGTCGTGCAAGAGGCGAATCGCCTGGGACTGATCATCGACATGGCGCATTCGAATCACCAAACGATGATGGACATACTCGAGTTGTCCGAGCACCCGGTACTGTTCAGCCACGGTGGGGTCCGGAAATTCACTGACCATGATCGCGCCGTGAACGATGACGAGATCCGCGCCATCGCGGCAAATGGGGGTGTCATCGGTATCTGGCCACACGGCCGGCACCTATCGGACGTGGCTGAAATGGTCGACTACATCGAGCACGTCATCAACGTAGGTGGTATCGATCATGTCGGTATCGGCTCTGATCTCCGGGGAATTTCGCGATACGTGGTCGGTTTTGATGAAGATGCCAAGTTTCACGCTATCGCGGCGGAGCTCCTGAATCGCGAGTACAGCGCCGCAGATGTCGGCAAGGTGATGGGCGGCAACTTCTTCCGCGTCTGGGAGGCGGTTAATGGGATATAAGCACTACGAGCCGGTTGATCCACGTGACGCATTCACCGTGGTGGCACGGGATGACCTCGAGAGTGTCCAGTCTATTGCGGGGTCGCAGGCAGCCCTGCTGCTTGCTATTCGGTCGGGTGTTCTTGGTGACACCGCGACTGTTGAGGAACTGAAGGAGTTTCCACTACCTGACGTCTCGGCACTCAAGCGCTCCCGGCATCTGAAAGTGGCTGATGCTTGCCAATACCTCGGCGCCAGCGAGCGAGAATTAAGTCAGGATAAAGAGCCCGCGCTGGAGAAGGAGATGACGCGGCTTATTCGCGAGATCTATGAAAAGCCCTGCCTGGAGGCAGCAGCGGCACTCTTTGAGGCCGCCATGCACAGCCCGCATCCACTCGTCGCCGTAGCGGGCGCGGCGGGCGCACGCGAAACGACCCGTTTGCGTCCGAAAATTCGCCGCACACTGGAAGAGGCGTACGAGAGTGAGGACCGCCTTACGTCGCGCCTCGCCGTTGCAGCCATGAGTCAGATCGGCCCGATGGAAGCCATTCCAAGAGGGCAGGTCGTTGCCCAACCCAGGTCTCGTAAGCGGCGCCGCAAATCCGACACAGCTGTCGTCACGCACGGCACGTGGGCAGCGGATGGCTCCTGGTACCAACCAGGCGGAGACTTTTACGAGGCGCTGAAGTCAAAGCGGCCTGACCTGCATGTACACGATGAGAGCTTCCGATGGACCGGGGCTTACTCGAAGAAAGCACGCCGCGCCGACGCGGCGCTGTTGCAACAATGGATACCTGACCAGGGGCTCAGCGTGCCCGACTTCTTCGCGCACAGCCACGGAGGCACGGTCGCGCACCTGGCAACGAAGCGCGGTGTGGCGTTCGACAAGCTCGTGCTGTTGAGTTGGCCGGTGCACAAACGGTGGTATCCCGATTTCTCGAAGGTCAGCCGCATCGTCGATATCCGCGTGCACCTGGACCTGGTCATCATGCTTGACGGCGGGCGACAACGATTCAAATCGAGGAATCCCAAGATAAAGAGGCACAGAAACGGCTGGTTTAACCACAGCGCGACCCACGACCCGGAGTATTGGGACGACAATAACCTCTGGGACAAGGTGTGACGCCAGCACGTGTGCTTGCCGCAGGTCTAATGTGGCGCCTGTTCGGAACACGCCGGAGTGCGGAAACGCTGTTCGACGCAATGTCGGGAGAGAGCGAGCAGAATCGTATGCTCGCCGGGATTTCCCTGGTCAAAGGCGGCCGGCGGTCCTTCGATTTCATTGAGCAGAAGGTTGAGGCAGGTGATGCGACACCGCCTGTCATACGGCTACTGTCGGATATCGACGCAAGCGCCGCCCGCGATGTCTTGAATCGCGTTGCTGATAGTCAGAGCGAGTTGGCCGAAACGGCCAGGCAATGCATCGATACCCTTGATCGAATCGAGGCCTTCGATAAGGAATGACTCAGGGGTAGAACTTCCGCCCGTAGGACCCGGAAAAAAAGCGCGCGATCAGGTGAATCCAGCGATTCTTCGGATTCTTCCAGCGTTCGGCAACCGCGATTTTGACATCGCTCTCACGCTTCGCAAGGACGCTTTCGTTAGCAGGTGGAAACAGGTGCTGATTGCTCCAGTCGATATGTACCCGATCCGCTGCGAGAAACAGGGATTCCGGTATCGGTATGTCAGCCCACTCCGAGATGGCAGAGATGGTATCGACCGGGCTCGTCGCCAGGTCTTCGTAGCGTACCGCCATGAAGTGATCACCAAGCCCGGGTTCCCAGTCTTCGAGAGTCTTTTGCCGCTTGAGCCAGTCGCGCGCATTCTTGACGGTCGCCGAAAAGCTCTTCTTGCGCTTGTACCAGCTGCATGCCACGGCGCGAGGATCACGGATCAGGTTCAGGACATATAAATCCACATTCGGAAGTTCACCAAATGCTGCCGCGTATCCGGGAGCCTTGGAGGTGTCGATAAAGGTCGATGCGTGGGTCACCGCGGCCAGCGAGTCGAGCACAGCTCCCATATCCCCTGGCAGCGCTACCCCGCTGTACACAGAACAGTCCTGCAATTTTTCTGTGCAACTACAGGGTGCATTGTCCTCATATGCACCGTTCAGGTGGCGCATCTGGCCGAGATTGAAGACCGAAGTGTCCTGCGACAGGAGCAAAGACAGCAGCGTGCTACCGGAGCGGCCCGAACCACAGATTGCGATGACCTTGAGCTTGTCCATATACTGCGTAGGGTCGCACAAAGAGCCAAATAATTCCTCGATGCCAGCCGCGCCAATTTTCTTGATTTGCTCCGAACGCTCTGACGTTGTTCTTTACACCGTTGTGCCCGCCACCATGGGACGACTGAGTTGAGCGCGTACCAGGCCGGCAGTCGGATTCTTGAAATCGCACGTGATCATCCTGCCCGCATTGCACTGATCATCGACGGTGAGTCGTGGACCTACAGCGAGCTGGTTGCTGCAGCACTCTCTGTTGCCGGGCATTTTTCGACGGTCTTTGACGATGAACCCCAACCAATCACGGCGGTGATGGCGCAACGCCATGTCTCTTCCTACATCGGTATTCTGGCAGCACGATTTTCGGGACACGCGTATGTGCCTCTCAACGTTAATCACCCGTGCCAGCGCAACGCGACAATTCTGAAGAGCTCCGGCGCGCAGCGCGTCGTGTGCGGAGAGTATGCCGCAGCATCGTTGCGGGAGATTACCTCGGCTGCCGGCCTGTCTGAAGACGCACTATCGGTCATTGGATGCGGTGAACGCAAAGCCGACCATGACGTTGATTCGAGCGCGCAGGCGTCTAAACGGCAGCAGTCCGTCAGCGATCTCGCGTACATCCTGTTTACGTCGGGTAGCACGGGCAATCCGAAAGGTGTGCCAATTCAAAACGCGCAGCTGGAGGCATACCTGAAGGTGGTCGGAAGCATGGTCGATGTGCAGCCGGACGATCGTTTTTCACAGACCTTCGAGCTGACTTTCGATTTGTCAGTGCACGACCTTTTCCTGTGCTGGGAAAACGGTGCGACGCTGGTGGTGGCGTCGGAAAAGGAACTGCGCATGCCGTCGGCGTATATCCGCGATCACGCCATTACCTGCTGGTTCTCGGTGCCGTCGCTGGCATACCAGGTTCGCCTGCAGGAAGACCTCATTCCCGGTGCATTTCCGCGCTTGCGATCGAGCCTGTTTTGCGGCGAAGCGCTGCCTACGGTCGTAGCGACCGAATGGGCGCAGGCCGCGCCGAACTCCGTCGTTGAAAACTGGTACGGGCCGACCGAGGCGACGATCGCCTGCTCCAGGTTCATCCTGACCGGTGAGTTCATTGCGGACGACACAGTGCCGATCGGGAAGGCGTTTGACGACATGCAGTTGCTGGTTCTCGATCCCGAGCAAAGACCGATGCCGGATGGCGAGCCAGGCGAGCTGTTTCTGTCCGGGGCACAAGTTGCGACCGGGTATCTCAATGACCCGGAAAAGACGGCCGCCAGCTTCATGAAATTGCCGGACGGCAAACAGGCGTATCGAACCGGCGACAGGGCAGTGGTTGACGATGTTGGCGACGTGCGATTCCTGGGTCGCGTCGACAACCAGGTGAAAGTTCGTGGATTTCGCATTGAGCTTGGCGAAATCGAGGCGGCACTGAGAACGGCGTCGTCAGGGCTAAATGCGGTCGCACTTGCGTGGCCGGGTGGAGCCGAGATCGCGACGTCGATTGTTGCAGCACTCGAGACCGGTGATGCGGACACGTCAGCCATACAGCAACAGATCAGCTCGACGTTGCCGGACTACATGTTGCCGGCGATGATCTTCTGTGTGCCTGAGTTTCCGAAGAACGCGAGCGGCAAGGTCGACCGACGCGGGCTCGGCGAGCTACTGGTCGAAAAAACACGACTTGAGAGCGAGGCAGATACGTCCGGAATGCCCGACGAAGCCGCGTTCCTGTTGAAGTCGATCCTGGCGCACGCACCGTTGCTCAGCCGCAAGAACATCATGTCAGCGAAGAATCTGTTCGACGCGGGCATGGATTCAATCGCGTTCATTAGCTTCACCACGGATATTGAGCACCAGTTCGGCATGTCGCTGGACCAGGACACCGTTATTCAGCTGTCCGAGATGTCCTTCGACGACATTGTCAGGGAAGCACGCGGTGAGACGAACAAGCTTTCACCTGGGCAGGCCGATGAGCCGGAGTTGAGCTTGTTCGACCGCCTGCGAGGGCTGCTTGGCATTCCCCGCATCATCAAGAAGCCTCGCGCCAATCGTGCCTTGCAGTTTATCGAGCGTTTCCCGGCCTATTTAAGGGAGCATGGTGCGCCTGATGTGCTCGCCGTAGGCTCATCAGGCACGTTTCGCGCCATCTGCCCAGCCGAGTTTGAGCCTGCAGTTGCGCTCAATGCCGGTTTCCCGGCGGTCAATGCTGCAGGCATGCGCATGATGTGCGAATTTATTCGGGAGCAGTGTGAGGCCGCGGGTGTACGAGTGCCTGTCGTCGTCTATGAGTTCGATCCAATGCACATCAGTACGACGCCGCCCAGTGGCGACATCAATCTCGGCCCGGATTTTTTTGAGGGCAATGTCATTTCGTTGCGTGGCAAGAACACGAGCCTCGAGTTTCAGTGGCTCGCGGATACACGCGGTGCCTGGAATGCGCCAGACGAGGCGCGCCAGAAGGAGCGCAAGCCCAACTGGGTGCGTGAGCGGGATCGGGTTATTGCGGGCGCATATCTTGGTGATATCGAATTCGATGAAAAGGCCGTGGACCACTGGTACACCGGTGCAAGGGCTTTGCAGGAAATTTCTGACCGGATGGTTTGCTTTTTGCACCCCGCAGACCGAACAATGACCGATGAAATCAAAGACAGCTGTGGCAGTGACAGGCTAGTAGCGTTCACAAGCGGCATCGGCGAACAATTAGGCATTGACGTACTGTCGTGGGAGACATTCGATCTCGAGCCGACCGACTTTCTTGATATCAATCATATGAATGCGCGTGGCGGTCGAGAAAAGCTGAGTCGCCAGCTCGCAAAATTGGTTCTTTCGTGCGACTAGTGGGGGGCACATAGCGGATGCAACACCGCGTCAAGGATCTGTTTGAGGAGCTACGCAGTCGCAGCGTCATGCGTGCGTTGATTGCGTATGCCGTCGCGGCCTGGGTGCTCCTGCAGATAGCAGATGTCACGTTCGATCGCCTGCCGATCCCCGACAACGCCATGACAGTGCTGATCATCGTCGTGATTGTCGGTTTCCCAATTACCGGCATCCTGGCGTGGGGTTATGAAATCACCGTCAAAGGCATCGTCCGCCATGAAGATGTGGGCGATGGCGCGCCACGACTGGAGTTTCTTCACTACATCATGATCGTCGTCGCGGTGACCGTAATCGGTGGCAGTTTGTTGTACTACCTGTCACAGAACTACTGGGAACCTTCACGGCGATCAATTGCCGTGTTGCCGTTCGTCAACAACAGTGGCGGCGAGGATACCGACTACTTTAGCGACGGCCTGACCGAAGAAGTGCAGAGCCTGATCGTGCGTCTTGGTGAGTTTCGTGTCGTCGCGTTGAGCACCAGCACGCAGCTCAAGGACACGGTGATGGACGTTATGTCGATCGCAAACCGGCTGGGTGCCGAGGTCGTATTACAGGGAAGTGTGCGGCGCTACCAGAACCAGGTATCGGTAACAGCGCGCCTGATTGACGGCGGCAACGGCGTTGAGTTGTGGTCGGATAATTATGATCGGGAGCCGACCGATATCTACACGATCCAGGAAGACATCGCTCGCCACGTTGCTCGAGCGTTACATGTTGTTTTGCCGGTTTCCGCCGATCGTCGCCTGAAGAACCTCGGAACACGAAATGTCGATGCCTATGACTCCTATCTTCGCGGTATCGATTTCCTGAGGCAGCCACCCGACGAGACATCGTTGCTGCTGGCGGAAGCTCTCTTGCGCGAAGCGCTCGCGGTCGATCCGGATTTCGCGAAGGCCCATGCGGCGATGTGCAGAAAGCACCTGGCCGGCTACACGCTATCACGCGATGCGACGCGCTTCGGTGCGGCGGAGCAAGCCTGTCTGCGCGCGCTCGACATTGATGGGGATGCGGCGGAGGTTCATACCGCGCTCGGGAATCTGTATGTCGCCTCCGGCAAGTATGAGAACGCATTGCACGAATTTGAAGCCGCGCTTGAAGACAACTCCATTCACGCCGATACCTACATCGGTCTGGCGAAAACCTACATAGCCCTGAACCGCAATGAAGAGGCCGAGGCAAATCTGCGTCTGGCCATTGAATCGGACGTCAGTTACTGGGCGAGCTTTAACGCGATGGGTAATTTCCTGTTTGGGCAGGGAAGATTTGAAGAAGCAGCGGAGTTTTACCAGATGTACGTCAACCGGGCGGACAACGATGCCGCGGCGTTGAGCAATCTCGGCGCCGCCTACTACCTTGCAGGTGAGTTCAGGAAAGCCGCCGAAGCTTGGGAGGACGCCATCAAGATCCAGCCAGGGCGCAGTGTTTATTCGAACACGGGCACGATGTACTTCTACCTCGGTGATTTTGATCAGGCCGCGGATCGTTTTGCGATGGCAGCAAACTTTGCCCCGAACGCCTACATCGTTTGGGGCAACCTGGCCGCCGCCTACTACTTCGGCGAGAAATTCAAACAAGTCGCTGACGTAACGTACAAGCGCGCCCTTGAACTCGCGGAACGGCAGCTCAGTGTTAACCCGAACGATGCCGAGGCGATGTCATCTGCGGCCTATTACAACTCTCGCCTTGGCAATCGTGACAAAGCCATGGAGCTGGATGCCGTTGCGCGCGACAAAGCTCCGGATGCCATGTATGTGTACTACAATAGCGCATTGATCCACGCAAGAATCGGCGATGCTGACGACGCTCTGCGCGCACTTGAGCGAGCCGTCGAGCTGGATTACCAGCGCGACCTGCTGCCTCTCGACCCGGCCTTTGAGGGTCTGAGAGACGAAGAACGATTCAAACAACTCGTAGAAAAACAATAAGGAGAGGGTAATGAAGATTCTGAGCGGAATTGCAGTACTGACATTATTTATGGGTGCATTCTTGTGGAGCAGTCCTGCAGCGTTGGCCCAGGGTTGTGATAACGGTGGCAATCACACGATCCAGGTACGGCCCAATGATGATGGTAGCGCCACACTGACTTATCGTGGTGGCCCTGGCGACAGCGTACGCGTATGTCCGGGTGACAAAGTAAGCTGGGTTCTGACGGACTCCAATCGCACGTTCTTTCTCGACTTCTTTTCCGGAGCGCCATTTGCCGGTGCAACGCGTCGCGGCAACAACTCCCGGCTGACGATCACGATCGATGCACAAAGTGGTTCGAGCTATAACTACGATGTCGGTTTTGACGGCGACCCCGGCATGGATCCGGTCATCATCGTCGAGTAGCAGCTCAGGGTTTTGCGATCAACAGGCGAACTGTCCTCGACTGTCCGTCTCCATCTGCGGCATTGTAGCGAATGATAAGATCCGCACGGCCGTCGTCATTGATGTCGTCGGTCGTTGCGAGATCGCCATTGCGCGGCAAGGCGACAGACATTTCAAAGGCCTGCTTCGAGAACAACTTATTGCCACGCACGCCGTTCTGAAAGCTGAGTTGGTTCGTGTCGGTCTGCATCATCAGGTCCTGCAGCCCATCTGCGTCAAAATCAGCCACTTGGATAGCTGGAATATCGACCTGGCCGCTCGACACGCTGAACCGCACGTTGGTCTTCGTGATGTAGTTAGCCTTTTCGGCATAGGTGTCCTCATCGGTCATGCGGAAGAAGTGCAGCTGCAAAGAGACGTTGCCCGATATCAGCGCGCGTATGACGCGCCCAAAACTCAGGCGCACTTTGCGCACGAGCAGGTCTTTCCTGCCATCGCCATCAATGTCGGTTGTTATCAGACCGAATTGAAGGCCTGATGAAGCAAGCAACGCGTCTTCGGCGTTGTGATAGCTGATCCGCTCGCCATCAAGCCGGCCAAGGTGCAGGCGAAAATCGTTCTGTTTGTCGAACACACCCTTGTTCAACAGCGATTCGGTCAGAATATCCGGCTGGTCGTCGCCGTTCAGGTCCTCGACACCCCATATGCGTGTTTCCGTGAGCCCACTTTGATCCATCGCGCCGCGGCCGGATTCAATGGCGCGAATCTCGGCTTCGCTTTGCAAGCCGAGATCCAATGTGATGGTAGTAGGTTCGCCGTTGAAGCGGTGGTCGGCTTGTTGCTCATAGACACGCAGCGTGTTGCCGTGCCAAACAGCAAGGTCGGGAAGGTCATCATTCGTCATATTGCCGCTGACCAAGGGTCGGCTATGGAAGCGGACTGACCCTCCGGATAATGTCATTGCATTGCTTTCCTCAAGCACAACCTCTTCACCAAGAGTGCCGTCCTCGCGTTGCAGGCGGACGCGATACCCGGCGGTATCCGGAACAATGAGATCGTCGAGCTCGTCACCGCTAACGTCACGGATAAAGTCGATGGGCATGATCTGACCAGTGCGCTGCTGTCCGTAGATCGAGCGGATTTTGGAGAACTCGACAAACTCCCCGCGCGAGACGTCGAAGCGCATGATGCGGCCTGGCTCAATGAAGAACAGCGAGTCGAGACCGGCGATGCGGCCGGTATCGTATGCAATCAGATGTGCGCCAGGGCGCAGGCTTAGCAGCGGTTCGGCAGTTTTCTGCAAAGAGAAAACCGCCAGACGCTGTTCGAAATCATCGTCACGACCAGCTAAAATGATGTGTTGCTCGTCACCCACAAGGCTTGCGGTCAAAACCGGTTGCTCGACATGAAAGCCGGCGTCGACGACAAGCTCGTCGAAATTGATCGGGTCGGCTGCTGCGGTGTTTACAGCGAGAACGGTTAGGCAGATCAGGAGAGTGCGCACGGCGGAGAATATAACAGTACTGGAAATGTGATTTTTGTCGCACATAGGGTTTTCACACAGGCCGCCAGAAAAGCGTGACCTTCCACGCCGAAAGCGACTTAGAATCAAAGAGTTATGGGTCATATCTATAAGTTTTGTAAAGAATTTCGACAAGAATCGGCCAGATTATGGAACCTTCCGCCCAGCTGCTGCGTGTAATCAAGGAATAATACTCATAGTTAACATCCTGGCTACTAAATATTCATGCAAGCAAATCACTCTGTTTTGGGTAATCGTGCGTTTGCGGAGAAGGCCGATTCTCTGACAACGATCAAATACCGGTCGCATCACGATGCATTGTCCTTCCTGCAGTCCGCGCTTAGAAACCCCAATGGCATCGGACTGCTTTTCGGCCCTGAGGGTTCCGGAAAAACAACGATTGCTCGCGAGCTGGCAATGCAACTGTCAGGTGACAGCGATGTGGTGTTCGTCAACGGCACGCATCTCAAGCCGCAGGGCCTGCTGTCAAAGATGCTCACTCAGTTCGGCCTGGAGTCTGGCGATGAGCCTGTCGAAGTCCTGCTCAGGGCAGTCACCGATTTCGCGATTCAGCAAACGCAATCCTGGCAGCCACCAGTACTGATTATCGACAACGTCGATCGCATGTACCCGAGTTCGCTGCGTGCGTTGAATACGATCGCCTCCATTGCCGTGCAAGGGCGATTCGCGTTGCGACTCATACTGACCGGTGACAAGGGCATGCAGACACTCGCCGAGTCCGACGGTATGACGAGTTTTATTCAGCGCGATCCGGTCATGTACTCGTTGTTGCCGTTGTCATCCAAGGAAACGATGATTTACCTGCATGCGCGCATGCAGGCGGCAGGCAGTGAGCGCGCCGACACGATTTTTCCGTTCGATGTCTGTGATCGCTTGCGTGAGCAGTCAGGTGGATGGCCCGGCAAATTGAACCAGTTTGCGCTTGAGGCCATCAAGCGCTCGGCGGGATTTCCGGTCAGCGTGGTGGACACCTATGCACCGGGAGAATCATCCGACGAGTCGGGCATACAAATTCCCGTACTCGGACAGGAAGCAGCGGTAAGCCGCAAACCGCCAAAGCTGATCATTACTCGCGATGGCGATACGCTCGGCGAATTCACATTCAATGAGAAGAAACTGCTGATTGGACGTTCGGATTTCGCCGACATCATCATTGATGACGATTACGTCAGCAAGATACATGCCGTGCTGCTGCTGTATACCGACGCGCTGGTGCTGCTCGACCTGAACAGTGCCAATGGCACAACAGTGAATTCGGTCAGGATCAAGAAGACGGTTCTTAAGGATGACGATGTCATATCGCTTGGCCAACACAGGCTCAAGATTGAGGACGCGCCCCCGGTCAGCGAAGAAATGGAAGAGCTGTTGAGGTCGCCGGACACCATCAAGATGAAGAACCTCGTCGATCTGCGCCGCCAACGCGCCAGGAGGCAGGTGGCGGTAGCAAAAAATCGAAGGGGCTAGAGCTATGGGCTTGCGTTGACGTCGACGATAACCTCGTTGGCGTCGAAGCAGTCGTTCATCTCACCAAACAGGTCGACGACCTGGCCGACAGCAAGTTCGGAAAATGTCGCCATCGTAACTTCCGACGCCGCGATATTAACAAGCAGGATATCTGCGTCATCATTGACACGAACACAGATGTCGCCACCGCCGGTCTGAGTCAGTCCAAAACTGCGCGTCACCGCGTCGAGCGGATCAATGATCGTGCCACTGGCCTGGTCATCTTCCTCGGCCTCAATAAAGACCAGGGCGGCCCGAATCAGGTCGGGGTCGGCGGGATCAGCTTTTGCGGGCTGCACGCCCTCGACCTCGACATCTGCACCAATGACTATTGATTCGGCCCCCAGCGCACCGTTCTCATCGTAGA
>WTCH01000050.1 GCA_013138675.1 Woeseiaceae bacterium
ATGACTGTCGCGGCTAAAGCCGCTCCTACGGGATCAATGAAAAGCTGTGGGAGCGGCTTTAGCCGCGACGCTGTGAGCGCCACCCTGTGACAGCGCATAACCTGGTTTTCAGGGCCGGTCCTGGTGCATTTGACACGATTCGACGTCACGGGTTCGCGATAGATCGAATCGGTACGATCGCCGGAGCATCAGGTGGTGCGAAATGGCTGGCATTGAGCCAGCTCGACCGGGTAATACTTGAGACAGTCGTGCCGCGCCTCGAAGGGCCAGTGCACCTCATTGGCACGTCAATCGGCGCGTGGCGCTTTGCGTGCTACGCCCAGCCCGACCCCGTCGCTGCGATCGAGCGATTCGAGGACGCCTATATCCACCAGTTCTACAGCGATGCACCCGACATCCACGAGATTACGGCCAAGAGCCGGGAAATTCTCAGAGCCTTGCTCGGTGACGACGGGGTAAAAAACATCCTCAGTCACCCCCTGTTTCGCACGCACGTCATGACGGTTCGGGCACGTAATATTGCCGCATCAGAGCAACGCTATGTTCTCGCAGCTGCCTTGATCATTGCCGCCAGCATGAATGCCATCAGCCGGCAAACGCTGGGTTGGTTTTTCGAGCGTGCTCTGTTCTTCGATGCCCGTGACCTGCCGCCGTTTTTCGACGTTGAGGGTTTTCCATTGCAGCGCGTGATGATGCGTAAGGAGAATCTGGAAGAGGCCATTGTCGCCACGGGTTCAATTCCACTTGTCTTGTCAGGAGTAAAAGATATCGCGGGCGCGATGCCCGGTGTCTATCGTGATGGTGGTGTGATCGATTATCACCTCGATATTCCTCACAGCGACCCGGATCGTCTTACGCTGTATCCACATTTCTTTGATCGCATCGTACCGGGGTGGTTTGACAAGAAATTAACGTGGCGGGAACCAAATCCTGCAAATGTCGACAGAACCATCCTGATTAGTCCGTCAGCCGAATTCGTGGCTGGCCTCCCGAATGGAAAGATTCCGGATCGAACGGATTTCAAAACATTCTCGCCGCAGGATCGCATGCGGCTGTGGTGCCGCGTTGTTGCGGAGTGCGAGCGGCTGGGTGACGAACTTAACGAGGTTATCGAAAAGGGTAAACTCGAATCGAGACTTACGCCTTTGTAATGACTGTCAGCATCTGATGCAGCGCGTCGACGTCTTCGTTCATCAGGTAGTCCGCCTGGTCTTTCCAGCCTCGCAACATTGGTAGGCTACGATCGTTAACGAGCAGATGCTCTTCGCTGGACTGCTCGTGAATCTCCCATCCGGGAACGGCAATGACTGACCGTACTCGTACGCGATGATTCAGCAGGCGACGGAAATCTCTTTCAAGTGCGGCCGTACGCTTCGCTGTAGCCACGATCGTGTGTGTCTTGCCGGACGGCTGGTAAAGAAGTGAGTTGTTGTCGAACTCAACATGGCCATTTTTCGCTGGGCGGCGTGCAAAGACATTGACGGCGTAGGCACCGTTTTGACCGACGATGACGTGATCAATGATGCCGGCGCTTGTTTCAACGTCGTGGTAAACGCGCCCGAATCCGGTGGCTATTTGCTGCAGTTGATGGCCGACTGCAATATTTGCATCGCGTAACAGCCTGACCTGGCGTCTCTCAACAAATGTCTGGAACAGCTTGATGAGTGCCAGCACCGCACCGAATGTCAAGACAGCAAGAAAAAAGTACAACTGCCAGTCCGGGTAGTCTGCGTACAGCCTCTCTGCTTGCAGAATATACGCAACAACAAAAAGTACGACGAATACGAGCCCGGCGCTGAGATAGGTCGCTTGCCTGTTGCTGAGACGGTCGAACTCATCGCGAAAGCGTTGTGCTGCTTCGCGCATTATGCTGTCTGCAAAAGTCGGGCCTGAGTTCACGCTGCGGGCGATAATTTGCCAGGATTTCATGACCAGCACGAACACAATGGTGCTGGCTGCTGCGACCGTCGCCGCGCCGCTGAAACTCTCGATATCCATCTCGAAAATATCCGTTGTTGGCCGTGTTTGTCAGAGTATCGGGCGGCCACCTGCGTCACTGTGACGCAGGTCACATTGGCTGTCTCCCGAATGGGGAACGTGCCGCAGTTTTCAGGTGCGATTCAGGTTGCCTGCGTTATTACTGGTGCAAACTCAAAGCAGGAATTTTGGAGGGATTGTGATGAACAGTAAGTGGTTGAACGTACTGGTGCCGGTTGCTCTACTTGGCCTGAGCGGTTGCGCCACGATGAATGCCGACGAATGTGCAACCAGCGATTGGACTGCCATTGGTTTTGAAGACGGGTCACGCGGTCACACCGCTGATCGCCTGGGCAGCCATCGCAAGGCTTGCGCTAAACATGGTGTTACTCCCGATTTCGCAGCGTATCAACGTGGTCACGCACAGGGCGTCGAGACATTCTGTGAGCCGGGGCGCGCATTCAATTATGGCGCCAACGGTGGCAAATACAGCGGTGTCTGCCCGGCTGACATGGAGCCCGAATTCCTCCAGGCTTACAACGCCGGTCACAAACTGCATTCGCTGCGCTCGAGCGTCAGTGCGGCAAGTTCGATGATCTACTCCAAGGAGCAGGAACTCGAACGCACCGAGAAACGCGTCGTTGCTGCCGAAGCCTCTGTGATTAGCGATCAGGCGACGTCTGAAGAGCGGGTGTTGCTACTCGATGAGCTTAAGGATCTGTCCGAGCGCAAAGGCCAATTGGAGGCGGAAATCAAGCAGTTGATTGCCGACCGGGCGCGTATCGAGCAGGAATTGCAGCACTACGAACAGACCGTCACGGCTTACCGCTACTAGTCAAAACGCACGCTTGGCGCAAAGGCGACGGGGATTTCAGAAGAAATCTTCGTCGTCGCTTTTGCGCCGGTCTTTACCTTCACGTTGCTCTTGCGCGTAATTGCCGGTGCCGCCACCGACGCCACCCGGGCCAAACGGACTGCGTCGATCCTGCCTGGCTCGACGATCCTGGTGATGTGCAAACCGGCAGCTACAGTCGAGGTTATCGCAGTCGGGCAGGGGAATGCGCGGTGCCGCCGACGACAAGAAGCGGCGGCCCTCCATTTCACGTGCTGCTTTACAGACATTGCCAGAAAATTTGATGGATACAGCGTGATAGGCGGAATTCTTACTTCTTGGTTTAGAAGCAGGTTTGAGCTTGGCTTTATTGGCCGCTCGTCGTCGAATAAACAGCCAGACGAGAAGCAGCAGCACAAGAACGAGTGCCATTGTCGGCGTATTCATGCTGTCCTCCCCCCCAGACGGAAAAGTCCAAAGTCATAATTCAACTGTAGCTGGCTTTACCTAATTTCGCACACATTCAGCCGAAATCAATACGGAATTGTCTCTATAATTCGTTACAGAATTGTTACGGGAGAGACAGATGAGCACCGATGGCAAGCTCATGGAGATGCTGACGGGCTATGCCGCGTCGCACCAGCATCCGTTCAATATTTTTGTGCACATGGTCGGTATACCCACGATCTTGCTCGGTGTCCTGATTCCGCT
>WTCH01000169.1 GCA_013138675.1 Woeseiaceae bacterium
GTACGCCGTATCGAGCAGTGCAAACGGTGCCGCGGCGCGCGGCCCCGAGTAACTCGCACCGTCCCAGCCGGTTGTCGCGGTCAGATTGTGCTGGACATTACTGGTCCCGGTATCGAAGCTCGCGCTATTCAGGGTATACAGTGCACGAGTTGATAATGACGGTGGCGCGGGACTATCGAGGTCACTCGCCCCGGCGATAAAATTGTCGCGCACCTCAACGTCCCACCCAGGCACATTTGAGTCCTTAAGTTCAGCGCGCACTCGCAACTGAACCACGATGTTGCGCTGGATACCGGGGATCGAAAAGGTACCGACCGCACTCGACGTTGTTCTTGCGATCTCTGTACCCGAAGCAGCGTCGATGAGTTGCACCGTTGCGCCGCGAATCGGACGCACTTCGATCGCATTAAAGTTCAGCCCACTGCAAGCGGCATTCGTGGGCACGAATTCGTAGCTGACCGTCCCGGACACAGCGACGGTTTTCATCCCGTCCCCATTGCCACTGCCGCCACAAGCGCCCAGCAGGAGCGAAATACAGGCAAGCAGGGCCGCCCGGCCTGTTCCAGGTGTGATCAGGAAATGTCCTCGATTTAGCCTCACGCGATGTACGATTCTCACATAATATTGTGCGAAGTAGGTCCGAATTCGACCGGTAAGTATTGATAAACTTTATCATTCGAACGTGCGCCGCTGTCACAGTTCCGGCGCTTTTCAGGTGTATTTCAGAAATTTTTGGGTAATCTAATGGATAACGGCAAGATTCTCGTCACAGGCGGCGCCGGCTACATCGGCAGCCACGTCGTGCGCCAGCTCGGCGCCAACGGCGAAAACGTTATTACCCTCGACAACCTGTCGACCGGGTTTGAGGCGGCCGTTACCTCTGGCGAGCTCATAATTGGCGATACCGGTGACGCTGCCCTGCTCGACCGCATCTTCGACAATCATGACATCGACACAGTAATGCACTTCGCGGCACATACGATAGTGCCCGAGTCAGTGTCAGATCCGCTCAAATACTACGGCAACAACACGGCCAGCAGTCGCACGCTACTCGAGCGAGCGCATGCCCATGGCGTCAAACATGTCGTGTTTTCGTCAACGGCGGCCGTCTACGGTATTCCGCCCGAGGGCGCGGCATCAGAGGCAACCGCGACACGGCCGATAAACCCGTATGGCAGCTCGAAGCTCATGACCGAGTGGATGCTGCGCGACCTGGCAATTGCCGGTGGCCCGACCTACGTCGCGCTGCGTTACTTCAATGTTGCCGGGTGCGAACCGGGCGGCAGCATCGGGCAGTCGACGCCGAAGGCAACACTGCTTGTCAAAGTTGCTTGCGAAGCGGCGGTCGGAATCCGTCCGGGCGTCAGTATTTTCGGCACTGATTTCCCGACACCTGACGGCACCGGTTTGCGTGACTACATTCATGTTGAAGACCTGGCCTGTGCACACCTCGATGCGCTCAACTACTTGCGAGATGGCGGCAAGCCGACCACTCTCAACTGCGGCTACGGGCACGGCTACAGCGTCCGCGAAGTCCTGGCTGCCGTTGAGAAGGCAAACGGTGCGGCATTAAACATCACCGAGGAGCCGCGCCGCGCCGGCGACCCTCCCGAGTTGATTGCTGTGGCCAGGAAGATCCAGAGTGTACTTGGCTGGGAACCCAGGTTTGATGATCTTGATACGATTGTTCGTACGAGCCTCGAATGGGAACGCAAGATCGCGAACCAGGATCCCGGAGCGTACTGGGCGGCGTAGTCAGAACGCGGCCAGTGCTACACTGCAAACATGAAATTCTATCGCCCAAAATCACTTAACGGCCTGATTCTCGTAGGATTTGGGCTCGTCGGTCTGCCGTTGCTGATCGCAGTGATCTGGGCACTCGTCAACCTCGACCGGCTCGCTGAGCAAAGTGAGCAACTGGTATTCACCGGCGTCGCGGCGGCTGAAAACAACCGCCTGCTTGTAGAACATGTCAGCTCACTGGAGCGCGTGGCGCGGCAATACCAAGTGCTCGGTAACCCGGACTCGCTGCAGTTGTTGTACCAGGATCTCGCCACTATCGAGGCGCACCTGACAAAGATGGCGTTGCTGGCAGAACAAGCCAATGCAACGGATCTGGCCGCATCGATCGGGGCCGGAACGCGACGCATTGTGCGAACACTCGAGCAGCCCAACCTTAGCGACGACGACCTGGCACAAGCGATCGCCGAATTCGCACTGCTGCGGCAACGTGTTACCGAATTTACGACAACGACGACGATGTTCGTCGACACCGAATTGCGGAGCCTGCAGGAAAGCACGCGACGAGCACAGCGCGTATCGGCCTGGCAGGTCGCAGCACTCGTGCCGGGCACGGTGATACTGGTGTTGTTCTTTATTCTGCTTGTTGCGAGACCGATTCGGCAACTCGATGGTGCGATCAGCCAGCTCGGTCAAAGCGGCTTCTCGAAACCGATCGAGGTTAAAGGCCCGACCGACCTTGAACAGCTCGGTCGGCAGCTTGAATGGCTGCGACTGCGCCTGCTGGAGCTGGCACAGGAAAAGAACAAATTCCTGCGCCACATGTCGCACGAACTCAAGACCCCACTGGCGAACATTCGCGAAGGCACAGAATTGCTGCTTGATGGCACAGTTGGAGATCTCGATAAGCCACAACGCGAAGTTACCGATATCCTGCGCATTAACGGACTCAAGTTGCAGCAGCTCATCGAAAATCTGCTCAGCTTCAGTGCCTGGCAAACGAAGACCGAGGTTCTGACGCTATCTGACTTTCCCATGCGTGCGCTGGTTATATCGGTCGCAAAAGCGCAGCGGCTCGCGTTGAAGGCTGCGCACATACAGTTAAAACTCGAAGTCGAGGACCTAATTGTGAACGCGGATCGCGACAAAATCCGCACAGTCCTTGATAATCTGCTCTCGAATGCAATCAAGTTCACGCCCAGAGACGGCTATATCACGATTCGCGCACAGGAAACACGCTCGAGCTTCGTGCTCGAGTTCGGCGACACTGGACCGGGTATTCCGGAAGAAGAAAGCCCGAGAATTTTTGAGGCTTTTTTCCAGGGACGTACAGAACAAGGTGGCCAGGTCGCTGGCACAGGCATCGGATTGTCGGTGGTCCTCGAGTGCATACAAGCACATGAGGGTTCGGTTGAACTGATCGATTCGAATGAATTTTCGGGTGCGCATTTCCGGGTAAACATCCCGCAGAAGCGCGCCGTTTCGCAACACAAGATGGCAGCCAATGCGTAACAGAGGTCTGACAGTACGGCACATCGCGGCAACAGCACTGACTGTCCTGCTGCTTACTGGTTGCGCGCAGACCAAAGACTTCCTGACCGGCTCGTCCAGGTCTGAATCATCTGACGACGATGTCGGCGTCCTCGGCGCGCCCGAGGCAGAACACTACCTCGCCGAGTTGCAGCGACTCGCCGGCGGTGATCCTGCGACCCAGGCCGAGATATTCGCCGATGCGCAATCGGGCTTCCAACTCACGCCAGGGCCACAAACGAATCTGCGTTATGCCCTCGTGCTCGCCACACCGGGGCACCCGGAGTTCGACCCTGATGTTGCGGCGTCAATGTTGCGCGAGGTCCTCGCGAGAACCGAGCTATTGACCCAGGCAGAGATCGCGCTGGCGGCCATTCATCTCAAGACCGCCGAGCAAATCGCCGTTACCCAGGCCGAAATCCAGCGACTGCGCGGCGCCACGTCACGCGCCGCCCAGAATCAGGAAAACGTAACGAATCAACGCCTTGCCTCCA
>WTCH01000080.1 GCA_013138675.1 Woeseiaceae bacterium
ATTGGATGTACAACATCCAGGACTGGTGCATCAGCAGACAATTGTGGTGGGGACACCGTATCCCGGCCTGGTACGACGACAAGGGCGATGTTTATGTCGGCTACTCCGAAGAAGATGTGCGTACTAGGCACAGCCTCAGCGGAAACACTGCCTTGAAACAAGACGAAGATGTTCTGGACACGTGGTTCTCTTCTGCGCTCTGGCCATTCAGTACGCTTGGCTGGCCCGAGAAGACGGATGCGCTTGATGAGTTTTATCCAGGTAATGTGCTCGTCACCGGCTTCGACATCATTTTCTTCTGGGTCGCACGCATGATCATGATGGGCATCAAGTTCACGGGCGATGTGCCGTTTCACGAAGTTTATATTCACGGCCTGATTCGCGACCAGGACGGCCAGAAGATGTCAAAGTCCAAGGGCAACGTATTGGATCCACTTGATCTCATTGACGGTGTACGGCTGGAAGAACTTCTGGATAAACGCACGACGGGTTTGATGCAGGAGCATCTCAAACCGAAGATCGAGAAGACCACTCGCAATCAGTTCCCTGACGGTATCGATGCATTTGGTTGCGATGCCTTGCGATTTACATTCGCTGCGCTGGCGACAACCGGACGCGACATCCGATTCGATCTTGGTCGCATCGAGGGCTACAAGAACTTCTGCAACAAGATCTGGAACGCGGCGCGCTACGTGCTGATGAACACCGACGACATGAGCGACGGTGATGCGCAGTTCTCAGCCGCAGATCGCTGGATCCGCTCGCGCTTTGACGAAACAACCACCGCCGTCCATGACAATCTCGCAACTTATCGTCTCGATTTGGCCGCAAAAGACATATACGAGTTCACCTGGCACGAGTTCTGCGACTGGTATCTCGAATTGTCGAAACCGATATTGCAGTCCGACGATGTCAGCGATGAACTTAAACGCGGCACGCAACAGACGCTCATTCATGTTCTCGAGTCACTGCTACGCCTGGTTCACCCTTTCATGCCGTTCATCACCGAGGAAATCTGGCTGCAGGTTGGACCGCGCGCAGGTATCGATGGCGAGACCATCATGCTGCAGCCGTTTCCGCTCGCAGTTGATGCCGGCGATGCCGATGCCGTTGCGGATATTGAGTGGGTCAAGGAGTTCATCCTGGGCATACGTCAGATTCGCGGCGAGATGGACATTTCCCCGGGTAAGACACTGCCGGTACTTCTGCAAAACTCGTCCGAACAGGATCAAAAGCGAGCATCTGATCACGCCAACCTGATACAGCGCGTGGGCAGGGTCGAGTCCGTGACAGTACTCACCGACGGCGAAGAACCGCCCGCCTCGGCCACCGCACTTCTCGGTGACATGCGCATGCTCGTGCCGATGAAAGGCGTCATCGATGTCGACGCCGAGCGTGCCCGGCTCGAGAAGCAGAGACAGAAAGCTGAGGCTGACCTGGCAAAGACGCAGGCGAAACTCGCCAACGACAAATTTGTGAACAATGCGCCGGCCGATGTGGTCACACAGGAGAGACAACGAGCGGTGGATTTCGAGAAGACGATTGCTCAGCTGGACGAGCAGCTAGAGAAACTGGCGGAGCTCACCTAGCGCCGCGCAAATTTGAGCACTGCATCACAATCTGGCCCGTAGTGAGTGCATTCGGGCCGGGTATTCGCGACGATCTGGTAACGTAGCCACCAGGAGACATTGATGCAGAGCGGTAGCACCCTGGAAAAACTCCCCATTGGCAAGGATTCGGACCGTGCGACGCTTGACCGTGCGCGCAAGACATTGGGTACGATCATTCTGGGCAAGGATGGTCAAATAGGACTCGCACTGTCCTGCCTGCTCGCCCGCGGCCACTTGCTCATTGAAGATCTGCCCGGACTCGGCAAAACGATGCTCGCGCAGGCGCTTGCCCGTGTCCTCGGCCTGAGTTTTCGACGCATCCAGTTCACAAGTGACCTGTTGCCGGCTGATATCGTCGGTGTCTCGGTATTTCGCCAGGAAAAAGGCGAATTCGAGTTCCAGCCAGGTCCAATTTTCTCGCAGCTTATCCTGGCTGACGAGGTCAATCGTGCCACGCCGAAAGCGCAAAGCGCCCTGCTGGAGTCCATGGAGGAATACCAGGTTTCGGTTGATGGCAACACGCGCGCCTTGCCCGATCCATTCTTCGTCGTAGCGACGCAGAATCCGGCAGACCAGATTGGGACCTTTCCACTTCCCGAATCACAGCTCGATCGCTTCCTGATGCGCCTCGAACTCGGCTATCCCAACGAAGAAAACGAACGCGAGCTGATTACTGGTGAAGACCGCCGCTCAATGCTCGAGGATGTCGAGGCCATCGCGACCGCGGACATCCTGTTAAGACTGCAAAAAGCTGCTGCCGGTATGCACATGAGCGAACCCCTCGTCGATTACATCCAGGCGTTGGTTCGCCAGACGCGCGAGTCGCCGGATATCGACATCGGCCTCTCTCCACGTGGTGCTCTGGCTCTCGTCGCCGCGGCCAAAGCCCATGCGTTCGTTGAACATCACTCGGGCGTCTATCCCGATGACATTCAGGCCGTGTTTACTGTAATCGCCGGGCACCGACTGAAGCCGGCAGGCAACACGACCTACCGTTCCGCCGCCGAGCTCTGCCAGCATGTCCTCGATTCCGTGGCCATTCCCTAAACTGGGGATCAAACCAGCCCTGACAAACGCGGCGAACCGTCGCGTCAGACAATGGGCCCGCAAACGGCAGGGAATCGATTCGACTGTCACGCGGCTTCGCCCCAGGCGCGTGTATATTCTTCCTACTGGTGTCGGTCTCGTATTTGGACTTATGGTGTTCGCGATGCTGTTGGGTTCGATGAACTACAACAACAACTTGTCTTTCGTACTAACCTTCATCCTCGCCGGACTCGGTTTTGTCGCGATGCACCAGTGCCAGCGTAACCTTGTTGGCCTCGAGCTGAGTTTTGCGGGCGTGGAACCGGTATTTGCCGGCCAGGCTGCACAGTTCCGCGTCGCAATTACAAACCATTCGAAGAACGCACGGCATGGTATTCGGCTCTATACAGATGACAGCATCAGCGAGCTGCAGGACCTGATGCCGGGCGAAAGCAAAGTGTTTGTCCTCGCAGTAATGACCGATAAGCGTGGTCGAATACCGTTGCAACGATTTGGTATTCGCACTCTGTTTCCGTTCGAACTGTTTCATTCATGGGCCTGGCTGCACATGGACCTGTCCGGGCTTGTGTATCCGCATCCAGCTGACCACACGCCGCCACCTCCTCCTACAGAGACCGCGCACGGGCACCGCCAGCACGATGCGCGCGGTGAGGAGGATTTTGCGGGACTACGAAAGTTCCATGTTGGCGACTCGCCACGTCATGTTGCGTGGAAAGCCTTTGCACGCAGTGGCCAGTTGTTGTCCAAGCAGTTTTCGGGAGCCGATACGAGCAGCCAGTGGTTCGATTTCTCCGATGTTCCGAGCGATGATGTCGAACAGCGCCTGTCAATTCTTACGAGCTGGATCATCAACGCCGACCGAACGCGCGAAGATTACGGCTTGCGCATGCCAGGTGCCGAGTTCCCGCCATCTCATGGCGAGACGCAACGTCGTCAATGCCTCGAAACAATCGCATTGTTCGGACTGGACGGTAACGATGGCTAAGGCGCGCGGCACAGACGGCTCATTGCTGGAGAGCCTGCCATGGACGCTGTTCGCGCTCGTGTTTTCGCTCGTGCCCCATTTCCAGTTTCTGCCCTGGTGGATTAGCGCGGCGTTCATCGTCTGCGGGATCTGGCGATTTTCTATTGAAAAACGCCGCCGGCCGATCCCGCCAACCTGGTTCCGCGGCGCGCTCGCGCTGCTTTGTTTCCTTGGTGTGCTCGCGACTTACTCTACGGTGAGTGGCGTCGGGCCGGGATCGGCACTGCTCGCAATCATGGCGGCATTGAAGTTGCTCGAGACACTCAAGCGACGTGACCAGTTCGTGTTGTTGTTCATTTCGATTTTCCTGGTCATGTCGTCGCTACTCCGCGAACAACACCTTTGGTCATTGCCGTACCTGCTTGTCGCTGTTTTCCTCATCATGACCGCCTGGTTGCGCATCTCGTCAGCGGCAGGACAGAAGGCGCGCCGCAGTTTTTCGACAAGTGGCCGCCTGGTCATGTACGCCGCGCCCCTGGCAATAGCAATGTGGATTTTCTTTCCACGCATCGCGACGCCGTTCTGGTCCGTGCCAATGGATACCGGTACCGGCACCTCTGGAATAAGTGACACGATGAGCCCTGGCGACATTAGTTCGCTGTCGTTGTCAGACGCAGTAGCTTTCAGAGTGGAATTCAAAGGCGAGGTACCTGCACCACGTGATCGATACTGGCGCGGACTCGTATTGACAGTATTCAATGGCCGCACATGGACCGGCAACGATCCATTTCGCGGCGCCCGGGTGCATGAACAAGTCGTAAACAGCGGTCGCCCGGTTGAATATACGATCACCTTGGAGCCGACGCGACAGCAATGGGTATTCGCACTTGATATGCCCTGGAACTGGACACTGGAAAGAACATTCATGGGTCGCCAGCAGCAACTCATTCGCGCACGCCCGATCGATCAGCGCGTAGCGTACGAAGCCGTGTCCTACCTCGACTACCGGACGGACGTCGACCTGACCGAGTTTGCGCGCTCATTCTACGAGAGCATTCCCACGCAAAGTAACCAGCGCACACAGGAATTAGCGAAACGGATGCGTAACACCGCCGGCTCGGATGCCGCTTTCATTGAAGCCGTCCTCATGCGATTTCACGAGCAGGAGTACTACTACACTCTCGAGCCGCCACCGCTGGGTAACAATTCGGTTGATCGTTTCCTGTTCGAGACGCGACAGGGCTTCTGTGAACACTATGCCTCCGCATTCGCAGTGATGATGCGAGCCGCAGGCATTCCTGCTCGCGTGGTCCTCGGATACCAGGGCGGTGAAATGAACCCGATGGGTGGCCACCTAATCGTGCGCCAGTCGGACGCGCATGCATGGAACGAGGTCTGGATCGAAGATATTGGCTGGCGACGTGTTGATCCTACCGCCGCCGTCGCGCCCGAGCGTATTGAGGTCGGCCGTAGTGGATCCATGTTTAACGGCGCCGGTGCAGCGTGGGGCTTCGATATGCCGTCAGTGCTGCTGCACAGGATGACACTCTATTGGGACGCGATGAACGCGACGTGGAACGAGTGGGTGCTTGGCTACGGCCCTGATAACCAGGATAAGCTCATGAAATGGCTGGGCATGGACGATCCCGACTGGCGCAAGATGATGCTCACCATGATTGCCATCGTTATCGGTATCGTTTTGCTGATAAGCCTGGTGCTGAGCCTGCGTTATCGACCGCCGAAAAGAGATCGGGCAGCAATTCTCTATAAGAAGTTTGTCAGGAAGACCGGCATCGAACCCTCAACCGGCGAAACACCTGCAACGTTCGCCGTCCGCGTCGACGGTGAATCTGTCATGCCGGCTGAAACCGTTGACGCTATAACGTCAACGTACCTCGACGTTCGTTATGGACCGCCTAATCCGCAAGCGTTACTTCGCCTCGAATCGGAAGTACGCAATCTGTAGAAGCACCGCTGGCCAGCGCGACCCGTTCTGCGCCTAATTCAGCGAATGGCTGCTTTGTTCAACAGCGGCCGTTCACCCGGATAGATTTCATGCTTCCCCTTCCCTCTCGATCGCGGTCGTCTGAAATTCTGCACTCTGGGGTCGAACGACGCAGAAACGATGTCCGGTTGGCGCTTCCATTACACACCAAGTCCTTACTATGCCCAGCCGTTTGGCGCCCAAGCGTTCAAGGCGTTGAACTTCCGCCTCGATATCGTCCGTTTCGATGTCAAGGTGCACTCTGCTCGGATGATCAACCCGCTGCACTTCAATGTGTAGTCCGCCGGGCCCGGTTTCGAGCTGTCGATATTTCTCGTCTTCCGGATCGGTCAGCGGCGATGGCTCGTAACCCAGAGCCCGTCCCCAGAAACTTGCTGCTTCATCCAAATCACCGCCTTCACAATCTATTATGAATCCTGCTAATTGACTCCGATGCATGGTTGGCCACCCGCTGCTTATATTCTCAAAGGGAAAACAAATCAGTATTTCGATACTTGGATTTCTGTCAGCTGACAGACTACAATTCTAAACCTTTCAGTGGTGGCTTTCGCCTAATCGAGCCAGTCAAGAGACAATTTGCTATAACTGGGTAACAGACGGAAAGAGATACGTCGGGGAGAGTCTGATGGATACCATCCGCAATCGTGCCAAGGATAAATTCCCTATGGTGTTGTTGACGCTGCTCAGCATCGTGCAGGCGCTCGCACTGGAGTTTCTCTGGGATCACATGCGCCATCGAGACGAAATATTCGAAATCAGCATGGTCGCGGTTCTCGGTTGGCTCCAGTTTGCCGCCAGCCTAAGCGTCATTATCCTCATTTGGTTGATGTATGCAGGCATGCTAATGCGTTTTCGCTGGACACCGACAGTAACGGATTCGATATGGCCGTTTTTCGTCGGCCTGATTCAGTTCTTGATGATCGAGATTATGGGCGCCGAAAAACTCCCATATTGGGTTATCGTTCTGGCGTTGATTTATGGCATTACGGATTTCATCAATCACCGGGCTATGAAGCGCGCCCGGGCCGATCCGGCAAATCGTGAATTTTTTGACCGCTATTTGCCGGCGACACTCAGGGATTTCGCACCGCAAATTATCACGGTCGTCGCCCTGATGCTGGCGGGCACTTGGATTTGGTTTAGCGGACATCAGGGTTGGTTCGCATTCTGTACGCTCGTCGGGTGTCTCATCGGCCTCGGCTACGAAGTGCATAGAACGGTGAGGTACTGGAATGTCTCAATGGGCAAAGGGTGAGTTCGTCAATTAGAGTGGCGTCCGCATCAATCTACAGACTATCCGCTTTGGGTCAGTAGCGGCCCTTTAGGACAAGTCTAGCCTAATGTCTGCTTTGG
>WTCH01000343.1 GCA_013138675.1 Woeseiaceae bacterium
CTTATCCGTCATCATCGCAGTCGCCACATCCGGCGTCGCATTTAATGTCGGTAGTTTCATAGTCTGGGTACATGTCATGGCCGGCATCACCTGGATTGGCCTTTTGTATTACTTCAATTTCGTCCAGGTTCCTGCGCTCGCTGATGCGGCAGCCGACGAAGGCGGCCCGGGCGGTGCGGGTATCACCAAGTATGTCGCTCCGCGAGCTCTGTGGTGGTTCCGCTGGAGCGCGGCCCTGACGTGGCTCTCAGGTGCCTCTTATCTTGGCCATCTGAAGATGTTCACCGATGCATTCACGCTCGGCATGATGGGCGAGAGCCTCAATGCGCAAGCCATGATCATCGGCGTCGGTGCGTGGCTCGGCACGATCATGTTGTTCAATGTGTGGGTGTTGATCTGGCCGAATCAGAAGAAAATTCTCGGCATGGTAGAAGCCAGCGCCGATGAGATTGCCAAAGCGCGCAAGGTTGCATTCGCGGCCTCGCGAATCAACACGCTACTGTCGATTCCAATGCTCATGAGCATGGTCGGTTTCGGTCACGGCGGGTTCTTTCTCTAGGAAATTGCGTGCGCAAACCTGGCGCTCTAGCCGGGCTTGCGTACAACCCGCAGCTCGATATTGCGCTCAAAGCACGAATCGATACGCGGCAACGGCAAAGGCGAAGACAGGTACGTTGCGTTCTCAATCGTCTTGACGATTTCCGGATCTGTGCAGTCCTGCACGGCGGCATTCAATACCTCGCCCCGGAAACTCAGGCTTATCAGTACCGTGCAACTAACCGACCGATAGTGACTCGGCAGTCGCCAGTTGGTGCTGATTTTATTCTGCAACATCTGCAGATACTCCGCACGCTGGTCGGACGTACACGGCGAGTTCTGTGCCGCGACCGGCGCCGCCAGGCAACAGAGGAAAACGAAGGTGCTCTTGATTACGCCGTCAGGCAACAGCGCGCGTAACACGTTTGGGCTCCGAAACACCGTAGCCCTGGGCATAGTCGATACCCATGCCGCGCAGCATCGTGATGATCTCTTCATTCTCGGGAAATTCGGCAATAGTTTGCTTGCCAGTCAGGTGACCTATCTCGTTAATCGAGCGCACCATTTCGCGATCGATTGGATCATGCAGAATTTCCTTTACGAAACTGCCGTCAATCTTGAGGTAGTCGACCGGGAAGTGTTTGAGATAGCCGAATGAAGACAGCCCGGTACCAAAGTCATCGAGCGCAAATTTGCAGCCAAGCTCTTTGAGCGCATTAATGAAACGGTTGGCCTGGGAATAGCTTGCGATCGCCGCAGTCTCCGTGATTTCGAAGCAGATTTTGGTCGCATCGAGTCCGCTCATGTGGAACTGCTCCGTGACAAACGGCAGGAATTTCTCATCACCCAGGCTTTGGCCCGATAAGTTGATGGAACAAAGTGCCAGCCGCTCGCGTTCATCCGCCTCGGACACGAGCCAGCGGAATGCGCTACGTATCACCCAACGATCGATATTCGGTGTTATCCCGTAACGCTCGGCAGCCTCAATGAAAAGACCGGGCGAAATGATGCCGCCGTTCTCGTCACGCATGCGCAACAAAATCTCGTAATGTGCGCCCTCTTCTTCCACCTGCAGAGGCAGGATGGTCTGGCGAAACAGCTCGAATCGGTCTTCCTCAAGTGCATTGTTGATACGTGCGGCCCATTGCATTTCGCGGCGCCGGCGCATCAGGTCGATATCGTTCTCCTGGAAGCTGTGGATTCGATTGCGTCCTGCCTCCTTGGCGGCCGCGCAGGCGCTGTCAGCAGCACTCAATAGCGCAGCAACGACCTCGTTATCGGCCGAAATCGGAACGACACCAATACTGACGCCGAGCCGGAAACTGCGATCGTCCCACATGAACTTGTATTCGCTGATAGCGATTCGCAGCGCCTCCGCCGATTGCATTGCCTCATCGAGCGAACAACTTTCCAACAGTACACCGAACTCATCGCCGCCCAGACGTGCCAGGGTGTCGCGCCAACGGATCTTGGATTTGAGCAGCGCACCCAGTTGCCCAAGCAACGCATCGCCGGCGCTGTGGCCACATGAATCATTGACGATCTTGAACTGGTCAAGATCGAGATAACAAAGTGCGTAGGATGTTTCGCGGGCTTTGGCACTCCTCAACGCCCTCTCGAGGCGGTTTTCGAATTCGCGGCGATTGACGAGACCGGTCAAAATGTCATGACTTGCGTGGTAGCTAAGCCTGCGATTCAGCTCGCGGGATTCACTAACGTCGTGGAACACCAGAACACCGCCCGTGACGTTACCCTTACCATCAAGAATCGGCGATGCCGTGCTTTCAATATACAGTTCATTGCCATCGCGCCGGATCAGCAGCGTTGGCCTTACCGACTTGATTGCTCGATTACGTCGTATTGCCACAGACAATGGGTTTTCCAGCGGCTCGCAGGTCTCTTCGTGGAAACCGCGGAAAATTTCATCGATGGGACGTCCGCTGCCGGCGTCGACTTTCCAGCCGGTCAGTTCCTCGGCAACAGGATTGACGTATTCGACAGTGCACTTTGCATCGGTTGTGATGACACCGTCACCAATGGACTGCAGCGTAATCTGCGCGCTTTCTTTCTCTCGAAACAGCGCCTCTTCGTACAGCTTGCGCTCGGTGATATCAACTTCGACGCCGAGCAGGCGCAATAGTCGTCCCTTCTCGTCGAGCACAGCCTTTGCCCGGCTGCTCATCCAGCGCCAGTCACCGTTTTGATGCCGCATGCGATGTACGGACTCGAAGAAATCGGACTTGCCGGCGAGGTGGTCCTTCATTTTCGACTGCACGTGCGACATGTCGGTCGGATGAACGAGTCCGTACCAATCAAGCAGTACGTCATCGTCGTCGAGGTCGTACCCGAGCATTGCCTTCCAGCGTCGCGACAGGTTGATGCGTTTGGTATCGCCGTCGAAATCCCAGATACCGTCATTCGCTGTGGCGTTAACGAGCTCGTTGCGCTGGTTCATTTCATTCAGGACGTCACGATCCTTGGCCCTTTCGAGGCCAACGGCCAGCGATGCGCCGACCAGTTTGAGCAGTAGATGCAGGTTCGCATCCCAGTTCTCGACCGGAAGCTCGTTGGCGAGGGCCAGGAAGCCCGCGATTTCGCCATGTACCGAAAAACCGATCAGAAGGATCGAACCCAGGTGTAATTCTGCAAGTCGCTCGAGTTCGTCGCGCGACGACTTGGCGCCTTTTCGCGTATCCGCGACTTCAACGACCTTGAGATGGCCGAGCCGCTTTTGCAGCCATTTCCAATTATCCAACACCTCTCCCTCGAGTACCTGGGGGCTGCATTGATTGAAACTGCGGGTAGCAGAAATGACGGACTCGATGCCAGCCCCATCTTCCGCAAACAACGCGATAAACGCGGCATCGCATCCGGCCGCATCAGGCAATTCGCTGATATTGGACTGGAGCTGCTCGAGGTAGTGGTCTGGGTCGAGATTCAGGACGCTGACGGCGATCTTGGTCTGAAGCGCGTCGGCGGCACCGCGGGTACGCGTTCCCGCCCGCGGTCTGCGATGCCGGGCGGTTGGGGTGTCACTGCTGTCAGGCGTATTGGTCACAAGACATAATTTTCCCGCACGAAAACGTGCACCATACGGGTGTGAAGTGTGACATGTTGAAGCATTAATACAAGCTAAGTTGCTGAATTTTTTTACTTTCTGCGGCACGGTCAACCATCGGCCCGGTATCGCGTTAAACCCTTGTAAATCGACCTACGCGAACAAGGAGAGACGCATGAACTTCACGAACACCGGGCGCGCAGCAGTATTGCTGGTTGCGCTGATTATGACCGCCTGCGGCGGAGGTAGCAGCACCTCATCCACACCCGATCCGCAACCGCTTGCCGCCTGTGACCCGAACAATCCCGCCACGCATGACGAATGCGGCACGGTTCTGATCGGACTGACCGACGCAGATGGCGATTTTCTTAACTACACGGTCGACGTACTGGGGCTGACGCTCGAAACCGCGAATGGCAGGACGGTCGAGGTCATGCCGAGCGCCACACGCGTCAATTTCACCGATTACGTCGATGTGACCGAACTCGTCGCCGCAGCCGTCGTTCCGCCTGCTACCTACGTTTCCGGGACAATCAGCCTGGACTATGGCGATGCCGAAGTCCTCGTTGAGGCAGCTGGCGTTGCCAGGAAAGCCGTGGTCACCAACATGGACGACGTCGAACTTGGGCAGACGCGGCTCAAAATCGCACTATCCAATCGAGATCAGCTGACAGTCACCAAGCGGCGCGCGCACCTCCTGCAACTGGACTTTGACCTGGACGCATCGCATGACGTGAACACCGTGCCAACACCGGCACGTGCCGCCTCCGAACAGTTTATCGTTGCTGAAGTGCACCCGGTTGACGAGAAAGACATTCGTGTGCGCGGCCCGCTCGTCGCTGTCAATGAAGACGAGATGAGCTACACGATCGCCGTGCGACCTTTCCACGATCGCATCGTTGACTTCGGTCGCTTCAAGGTCAGTGTCACCGACGAGACCGAGTTCGAAGTTGACGGTGAATTGTGGGTCGGTGCCGAAGGACTGCGCGCATTGAATGCCGCCGGCCAGGGAACGCCTACCATTGCCAAAGGCACGTTGACGACATCTGACCGCACGTTTACGGCAGATCTCGTTCTGGCCGGTTCCAGCGTGCCAGGCCATGATGCGGACGCAGTCATCGGCAACATCATCAAACGCGAAGGCAACTTCCTGACGATTCGTGGCGCTACGATTATTCCGCGCGACGCAGCGACTGATCGGCGCGTACATTTCCACGATGACGTCGTCGTCGAAGTGGGCCCTGACACCAAGGTGTTCAGGGATGGCCACCGGCAATCGGACCTGAGCATCGATGCATTATCGATCGGGCAGAAGGTCACTGTACGTGGCAACCAGCCGACACCGTCAACTGATGCGGCCGCACCGCAGATCCTGTTTGATGCAACACAAGGTGCCGTACGCATGCATGTCACACACCTGTCAGGCATCGTCAATATGATCGTCCCGGGCCAGGCTGACATCACGTTGCATGCGATTGACCGCCGTCGTGCAGAAATTTTCGACTTCACCGGGACCGGCCCGTCTGAGGGCCTGGATGCTGATCCGGCGAATTACGAAATTCGTACTGGAACGCTGATGCTGTCTAATCTCGCCTCGGGTAAGCCTATCGTCGCGTACGGATTCCCGACCGCATTCGGCGTGGCACCGCCGGACTTCACCGGACGCTCGATCATCGACTACAGCGATGTCCGAAGCGCGCTGGGTGTTGGTTGGGGTAAGGAAGGAACGATCGCACCTTTCCTCAGCTCAGGCAGTGATGGCCTTGTTCTGGATAACCAGAATGGTGATATTGATCAACGCCATTACATCAAGCAGGGTCCGGTACTCATCGACCTGACTGAGCTCGATTCGAATACGACGATTGTTCCCCGCGAATCTGGCCGCATGCTGTTCTCAATAAAATCTCGAGACAGCCTGCGCCTGTACTCCGACTGGGACGACTTCGTCAATGATTTGAATGTCAGCCTCAACGGCGCGACAACCGCCCGTTCGATGCACGCTTACGGACAATATGATGCGGACAGCAACACGTTCACGGCATATAAGCTTGGCATTTTCTTGCTGGAGCCCTGATACCGAGTTAGCACGAGCTCCCCCGCTTATTAACTCTGATGGCTCAGCCCTGCATCGCAAGATGCGGGGCTTTTTTTAACTCGAACCCTGCAGGTCGGCCAGGTAGGCCTGAACGTCGTTGCGCAGCTGCTCTTCTTCCTTTTCCCAACGCTGCATTGCAGCCTGGATCCGCGGGTCGGCGACGACTGCTGCAAGATGTGGTTGCGAAAAATTCTCGCGCCAACTCAGATTGACAGCGACCGACTGCGTGAAAATAGTCTCGAGCGCGACATCCACAGCCTTCTCTATTTCGCCTCGCATCGCCAGGATATTGGCATGCGTCATCGGGTTCTCGGTTGGGTCAAAACCGAGTGATTCCCAGATTTCGAGCAGAGAATCGAGGCGTTCGAGAAACTCATCACGCGGCAATGACGTATACCAGGTACCGAGGGCCAATCCTTGCACGACGCGGAATTTTTGCGGCACGGATTCAGCCTCAATGTCGAAAATTTCGGGTGCCTGCTCATTCAGCCACAGCAGTTCCTCATCGACGGTGCCATTTCGAAGGGCGTGTCGCAGCAGGTATTGCACGGCGCCACCATACGCGTAGCGTCGATCGTCGATGCCATCCTCGATCGCGCGACGCGCGCTGGCGACACTACCTTCCTCGTCTCCGAGCGCGATCGCCCTCAAGAGCTCTATCCGATAAGCGACCTCACTCGTCGGCTCAAGTGTCAGGACCCGGTCGCGAAAATCATCGCCCTGCTCAGTCAAATTGAGCCGGTAAAGAAACTCCGCCAGCATGCCGGGAAGCTCATGATCTTTGGCGTCGACCTCGAGCGCTTTGAGAAAATTGCGCGTGTAGGCGACTCCATCGCCATCCTGAAGGTCTAAATTACCGAGGTATGTGTAGCCATTGGGCTGCAGCGGCTCAATTTCGAGCGATTTCTCCAGTGCAGCCCTCGCCTCGTCAGACTGTTTATTGTGCAGAAAGGCGGTGCCGAGCTCGTACAGAATCTGCGGATTGAGCGGATCCCGCTCCAGAGCATCTTCAAGAACGGGAACGACTTTCTCGGTTTGTCGCATCGCACGGTAGGTACGTACGAGCAGAATGCGTGGCTGCAGTTCGTCAGGCACTTCGGCAACGATCGCCTCGAGCTCCGGTATAGATTCAGACATCGCAGTAATGTCGCCGTTAAGCGCGCTTAGCATCGACGTCGCGACCAGCTGTGTGGCACGGGCGACTGCATTGTCGGGTTGAGCCGCCAGCACCTGGTCTGTCACTGCCATAATTTTGGTAACGGCGTCCTGGGTATCGATCAAGCCCGTTTCCAGTTGGTGGAAATAGACCGCGGCCAGCTCGATCTTGGCGTCAAGAAAATCAGGATCGATAAGCAATGCGCCCTTTAGCAAATCTTCGGCCGCACGAAGACCACCATACGAGAATGTTTGCCGAGCCTTGCGCGCCTGCATATAGAGGTCGTAGGCATCGGGATTGGTCGTTTGCACACCGGCGAGCTGTCTCTCGCCATCCACGCCAAGCAGGGATGCCGACAAAGCGTCACCGACCCTTTTCGCGATCTCATCCTGGATGCCAAAAATATCGTCCAACGTGCGATCGTAGCTCTCCGACCAGACATGGAACCCGTCGCTCGCGCGAATAAGCTGTGCCGTGATGCGAACACGATCACCCTGGCGTTGCACGCTGCCCTCCAGGACGTGCGCAACACCGAGAGCAGTCGCGATCTCGCGGATGTTTATGTTTTGCCCCTTGAACGCAAAGCTCGACGTGCGCGCCGCGACTTTTAGCTCAGGCACCTGCGCGAGCATGTGCAGCAGGGTTTCGGTCAGGCCATCCGAAAAATATTCATTGTCCTTGTCGTTCGACATGTTTTCGAATGGCAGGACCGCAACCGACGCGTCGCTGACTTCGACCTCAGTTGGCGCTAAGTCGTCGCCCGTTTGTTGTGCGCTGAAGAGGCCAACAAAGACAATGAGGATGATAACGCCGGTGACCGTGACGTAGTCGAGTTTGCGTACTGCGCCCCCGGCATTGGTGTCGTCGCGAACGACATCTTCCTCGCGCTTGATCCCTTCGGGCGTTAGTTCGTAGAACCAGGAAAAAACGACAGCCGGAATGAAGCCGAACACGAAAATCAGGATGACGGCGCGAGCTGCCCATTCCGGAGCGCCCAAAGTCGGCAAAATTGTCGTCAGGACTTCGGTCAGCAGCCAGCCCACCACGAGATAGGCAGCAGCAACTCGAACAACATTGCGACGTTTTAGTTCAGCTACAAGGGACATTCAGGCACTCAGGGCTTCTTCGTGAAGACAAAGATTATACGTTTATTAGATGCGCAGACGAGCCTGAAGGTTTCGTTAGATTAGCGGTATTCGCCGTTTTCTTTGGCCCGTGGCCGAATACACGGCATTTGCGATAGCGGCCGCAGTTGGTCCTTGCGCCGCTTCACCGACACCGAGAGCCGGATCGTCGCGCCGATCCATGAAAGACACCTCAATATCGGGAATCTCGTCGAATCGCAGTATCGGGTAGGACGCCCAGTCCACGCTGAGTTTGCGCTCGGTGCTGAAGCGGATCCGCTCCTTGAGCGTCCAGCTTGACGACTGCACGATGCTGCCCTCGATCTGGGCGCTGGCGCCGTCAGGATTGATGACCAGGCCCGCATCACACACAGCAGACGCCTGTTTCAGCCGGATCGACCCGTCTTCGACGGCCACACGCATGACGACCCCAACGTACGCCGAACGATTCTTGAATCGCGCAAAACCGAGCCCCCACCCATCGCTCGGCGACGGCTTTCGTCCATACCAGCCACTCTGCTCTGCCAGTCGTTCCAGCAACGCAGTCGCGCGTTCATCTTCGAGCTGGCGCAATCGATAATCAAGTGGATCGACATCGGCGCGCAGAGCCAGTTCGTCCATGAACGACTCAATGGCAAAGACATTCGTATAGGCACCCAATCCTCGCAGCGCTGAAACCCGAATCGGCACGTCGGTCAGCAGGTGCTTCGTCACGTCCATCGACTCGAACGCATACAACGGCACGCCGTTTCGGTCGG
>WTCH01000325.1 GCA_013138675.1 Woeseiaceae bacterium
AGCATCCAGATGATCTTTGCCAGTTGCCAGGCGATAATCACGACGAGCAACAAGCTGACCCATTGGGGTAGCAAGCCATTGGCGGCCGCGATCGTTTTCGCGCCATCCTTACTGGCAAAATCGGACCATTTCGCTTCGGTCGTCATAGTGATTTCGGCCGTCTTCTGATTACCGGTCTTCCTTTAAACGCAGCGCCAAGATGATAAGGGTTGAGGCAAGCCCTAAACAAGCCCGCCAGGGCGAAAAAACCTATATTTAGCAATGAATTAGACAAATAATCCGATGCAATCGGTCGTCCGGGGTGGCCTCGGAGCGCTGGACCAGCAAAAAAAACCGTGAACCAGCCTTGGAGAACACCATCGTGAGCCCATATATAATAACCCGCATGGCCCCGGGAGGGTCACTTTCGGTGTAATTGAACCCGTACTGGCGATAAATGATTCATGAGTGAACAACGACCTGAAAATGAGCGCCCCGACGGCTTCGATCTGGCCGTGGAAGAAGCGCGGCCAAAACTTAAGCAGCCATCGCTCTATCGTGTTGTACTGATAAACGATGATTACACGCCGATGGAATTCGTTGTGGATGTCCTCGAAACGATATTCGGCATGGAGAGGACGCGCGCGACGCAGGTTATGCTGGAAGTGCACACCAAGGGTAAAGGCATCTGCGGGGTGTACAATTTCGAGATTGCGGAAACGAAAGTTGCGCAGGTAACGGGCTTGGCACAACAACATCAACACCCATTGTTGTGCGAAATGGAAGAATCCTGAGGAGACCGGGGCAGAGATGCTGAGCAGTGAACTGGAATATTGCCTGAACGACGCGTTTCAGCGGGCACGCGACCATCGTCATGAATTCATGACGGTCGAGCATTTGTTGCTCGCGTTGCTCGATATCCCGAAAGTGCACGAGATTCTCAAGGCGTGTGACTCGAACATTACCGAGCTGCGTCGTCAACTGACCGAATTCATTGAAGAACAGACTCCGTTGCTGCCGCCCGACGATGACACTGACGTGCAGCCAACGCTCGGTTTTCAGCGCGTTCTGCAACGCGCCGTTTTTCATGTTCAGTCAAGCGGCAAAAAAGAGGTCACGAGCTCCAATGTGCTCGTTGCCATATTTAGCGAGAAGCAGTCACAGGCGGTTTACTACCTGAACCTGCAGGACATTACGCGACTCGATATCATCAATTTCATTTCGCACGGCATGCCGTCTGTGCCGAGCGACGGCGAGCATCAGGATGAGGCCGCGCTGGAAAGCGAGCCTGAGCCAGAAGAGTCACCGCTCGACAAGTACGCGACCAACCTCAACCAGAGGGCAATCGAAGGCAAGATCGATCCGTTGATCGGTCGTGAGGTGGAAATCGAGCGTACTGTGCAGATCCTTTGCCGGCGCCGCAAGAACAACCCGTTGTATGTCGGCGAGGCTGGTGTTGGCAAGACCGCGCTGGCAGAAGGGCTGGCACGCATGATCACCGAGAAGCGCGTGCCGGAGATCCTGCAGGACGCCACGATTTATGCGCTCGACATGGGCACGCTCATCGCCGGCACCAAATACCGGGGTGACTTTGAGAAGCGCCTGAAGGGCGTCATCGCCGAAGTCAGCGAGGATCCTGGCGCCGTGCTGTTTATCGACGAAATTCATACCGTGATTGGTGCGGGTGCAGCTTCGGGCGGTGTTATGGATGCCAGCAACCTGATCAAGCCTGTTCTCGCGAATGGGGAAGTCCGCTGCATCGGCTCCACAACCTACTCAGAGTACCGAGGTGTTTTTGAGAAAGATCATGCACTTGCGAGACGTTTCCAGAAAATAGATGTACCTGAGCCAAGCCTCGAGGAAACTGTCGACATCCTCCGCGGGCTTAAGTCGCGTTTCGAAGAGCATCATGGTGTTACCTACGAAAACGACGCGCTCCAGGCAGCTGCCGAGCTGGCAGCGCGACACATCAATGACCGGCGTCTGCCGGACAAGGCGATCGACGTCATTGATGAGGCCGGGGCAAGTCTGCGCCTGCAACCAGCTGAGACCCGCGGTGACACCGTCACAGTCGAAATGGTCGAGAATGTTGTTGCGAAGATGGCCCGCATCCCGGCGAAGAGTGTGAGTTCATCAGATCGCGATGCCCTCAGAACGCTCGAGCGCGATCTCAAACTGACCATTTTCGGTCAGGACACCGCCATCTCTGCGCTCGGTTCCGCGATCAAGATGGCGCGCTCCGGCCTGCGCGAGGAAGAAAAGCCCATAGGCGCGTTTCTGTTTGCCGGCCCGACAGGTGTGGGCAAGACCGAGGTTACCCGTCAGCTGTCGCATTGCCTGGGTGTCGAACTCATTCGATTCGACATGTCCGAGTACATGGAGCGACATACCGTTTCTCGCCTGATCGGCGCGCCCCCCGGGTACGTCGGATTTGACCAGGGCGGCCTGTTAACCGAGGCGGTTACACAGAATCCTCATGCTGTCGTATTGCTCGATGAAATCGAGAAGGCGCATCCCGAAGTGTTCAATTTGCTATTGCAGGTCATGGATCACGGCACGCTCACTGACAACAATGGCCGCAAGGCGGATTTCCGCAACGTCATCCTGGTCATGACGACGAATGCCGGCGCGCAGGAAATGAGCCGTGCTTCGATCGGATTTACCAAGCAGGATCACAGTAGCGATGGCATGGAAGTTATCCGCAAACAGTTTTCACCGGAATTTCGCAATCGCCTCGATGGCATCATCCAGTTCGGATCTCTCGATCATCGGTCGATCAAACGTGTTGTCGACAAGCTCGTCGTCGAGCTCGAATCCAAACTCGATAGCAACAACGTAACGCTCGAACTTGACGATGCGGCGCGCGAATGGATTGCGGAACGCGGCTACGATTCAAAAATGGGTGCACGGCCGATGGCACGTATCATCCAGGAGCAGATCAAGCGCCCACTGGCAGAAGAGCTGCTATTCGGCAGCCTGGCCGAGGGCGGCCATGTCCGCATAACCATCGGTAAGAATGATGAATTGCAGCTAAATGCGGAACCAGCAGTGAAAGAGCTGGAGCACTTACCTTAAGGGCGTTCTAGCGTCCCCGGTAGACGATACGGCCTTTTGAGAGGTCGTAAGGCGTTAATTCCACCGTGACTTTGTCACCCGTGAGAATGCGAATGTAATTCTTGCGCATTTTTCCCGAGATATGAGCGGTCACAATGTGGCCGTTCTCCAGTTCAACCCGGAAAGTAGTGTTCGGAAGCGTCTCGTTTACGACGCCTTCCATCTGAAGGGCTTCTTCTTTGGCCAAGGTATTCGATGTCTTGTGACTAAAAGGCTGGCGAATTGTGCAGAAATCGCAGTCGTTATGCAATTGAGAGTTGCGCAACCGGCGTTGGCTGCGCTGGCCAGTCCAGCTGTGGGACCGGCGGATTGCAGGCCGAGGCCAGAAAATCGGTAAATTCGGAACGTGGAATAACCTGAGCACCCAGTGTCATCAAGTGCCGGGATACGACCTGGCAATCGATGAGTTCGAGGCCCGATGACTGCATATGGGTCACGAGCCCGAGCATGGCCATCTTCGACGAATTGGGCTTTTTGCTGAACATGGATTCGCCAAAAAACACCTTGCCGATGCAGATCCCGTAGAGCCCTCCAACCAGTTCATCGTCGTCCCAGACTTCGATGGAATGCGCCCAATCGTCGGCGTGCAGTTGTTCGTAGGCTGCGATCATCTCGTCCGTGATCCAGGTCCCCTGTTGGGAGCGGCGTTCGCCGGCGCATTCTCGAACGACGTTGCCGAACGAACAATCAAAACGCAGTTCGGCTGGTGAGTTGCGCATCTGCTGCCGCAAGCGTCGCGAGATATGCAGCTCGGCTGGCCAGAGAATGCAACGCGGGTCGGGGCACCACCAGAGAATCGGCTGTCCCTTTTCGTACCACGGAAATATGCCCCTTGCGTAGGCGGCAAGAAGCCGCTCCGCGCTCAGGTCGCCGCCGGCGGCCAGCAATCCATCGGGTTCGCTGAGCGAGCTTTCAACGTCGGGAAAGGTATCTGGAGGATCGCTGGCGTTCAGCCAGGTAATCCGGTTCGGGTTCACGTTGAGTCCCGCGACTTATACGGGCTGCGTGAGTCAACTGCGCTCATGTAACGGTCGATGTGGCGGCGTTCCTCGTCGAGGTAGTTGCCGATGGCGGAGAAGAACTCGGGTTGTTTGAGCCAGTGTGCGGACCAGGTTTCGACGGGCACGAATCCGCGACTGACTTTGTGTTCGCCTTGCGTGCCTGGTTCGAAAAGCCGCAATCCATTCTCGATGCAGTAGTCGATGCCCTGGTAGTAACAGGTCTCAAAGTGCAGGGCGTCATAGTGCGCATCGCTGCCCCAGTAGCGGCCATAGAGCACGTCATCACCGACAAAGAAGACGGCGGCGGCTATCGGTGTGTCTTCCTGTTCGGCCATGATGACGAGGATTTTGCCGGGTAAGGAACGACTGATCGTGTTGAAGAAATCGAGACTGAAGTAGGGCAGTGAGCCCCGCCTCATGAAGGTCATGCTGATCAGACGGTAAACGGTATCCCAGGTGTCAGGCGTCAGATCGCCGCCGCTGATTCGGCGAAACCGGATACCGGCCTCGGCAACTCGCCGCCGGTCGCGACGGGACTTCTTCCGTTTTGCTGAGCTGAACGTCGCGAGAAACTCGTCGAACGAAGCATAGCCGTCGTTGTGCCAGTGAAACTGGCAGTCTTTGCGAATATGCAGCCCGGCTTCGCGGAGCAGGTCTAGCTCACCAGGCTCGGGGAACAGTAAATGAAACGAAGAGCAGTTCGCTTGTTCAGCTAGTGTGATCGCCGCATCGATCAATCCGATTGCGCCTTCACGATCGTTTTTGTCGGCCAGCAGGAGACGCCGGCTTGGCGCGGGCGTGAAGGGAACGGCGGAGACCAGTTTCGGGTAGTAGTCCAGCCCCGCCTGCTCATATGCCTGCGCCCAGGCCCAGTCGAAGACGAACTCGCCCCAAGAATGGTCCTTGAGGTATAGCGGCATCGCCGCGCGGAGCTTGGAACGGCGACCGCTCGTACCGTCGCGGATGGAAAGATGACGAGGATGCCACCCGGCATCAGGTGTTACCGACCCACTTTGCTCCGCAGCGAGCAAGAACTCGTGTCTCAGGAACGGATAGTCATCTCCTGCGAGCGCGTTCCACTCGTCGGCGGCAATCTCTGCGATGCTTTCATTGACGGTGACCTTCATCAAGTCACCGTACCATCAGGGCTGCTCGTCGAGGTATTTCTCCGCATCGAGCGCCGCCATACAGCCGGCCCCGGCCGATGTAACGGCCTGCCGGTAGATTTGGTCAGCGACGTCGCCTGCCGCGAACACGCCCGGAGCGCTGGTTGCTGTGGCATTGCCCTCGAGCCCCGACTTGATCGTGATGTAGTTGTTTTTCATATCGAGCTGGTCTTTGAACAGCCCCGTGTTTGGGCTATGACCGATCGCGATGAACACGCCAGTAAGGTCAATGTCCCGGGTTTGCGATTCGTCTTTGGTGCTGCGAACACGCAGCCCGGTCACTCCGGCGTCATCACCGACAACCTCGTCAACAACGTGGTCCCAGAGAATTTCGATCTTGCCTTCTTTTTCCTTTTCGAACAGGTGGTCCTGCAGGATCTTCTCGGCACGCAATTCGTCGCGGCGATGAACCAGCGTGACTTTCGATGCAATATTGCTGAGGTACAGCGCTTCCTCTGCGGCCGTATTGCCGCCGCCAATGACAGC
>WTCH01000090.1 GCA_013138675.1 Woeseiaceae bacterium
AGGCGGAATTCACGTTGGCGGTACTTGAAGAGGCCGACTGCGACCTGATGCTCGACATCAACAACATCGTCGTCAATAGCATCAACCACAAGTATGACGCACACGAATTCCTGCACAGAATGCCGGCTGATCGGATCCGCTATTTTCACCTTGCGGGCCACTATGTCGAGGCAGAGGACCTGCGAATCGACACGCATGGCACTCCTGTAGACGACCAGGCATGGCAACTGCTTGCCGATGCCTATGCGCACTTTGGCGTTGTGCCTACCCTGCTCGAGCGCGACTTCAACTTCCCGCCGGTTGAAGAACTTCTGCACGAAGTGGAACACATCAGGAAGCTGCAAGAGTCGGCAGCGACTAAGGAAGTCGCCAATGGCTGATATACCGGAATTCCAGAAAAAGCAGTACGCGTTCGCCGCGCATATTCGTGACCCCGAGAATGTTGCTGCACCTGAGGGCGTTGAAGATCGTCGCATGGCGATTTATCGCGAGTTGTTCTTCAACAACATTCGAAACCTGTTGGCCACTATGTTCCCGGTACTGCGAAAACTGCACAGCGATGACAGGTGGCATGACTTCATTCGCAAGTTCATGCAGCAGCACCGGGCCGAGACACCGTACTTCCTGCAACTACCGCAGGAATTCCTGGCCTTCCTGCAGAATGAGTACCAGGCACGGGACGATGACTATCCGTTCCTCGTTGAACTTGCGCACTACGAGTACATCGAGATCGCGTTGTCAATTTCTGAGGACAGCAACAATCTCGATGACATCGATCCTGAAGGTGATTTGCTGCGCCAGGTACCGGTCAAGTCCGCGCTCGCCTGGAACTACGCGTATCAGTATCCGGTGCATCGTATCAACAAGGACTTCAAACCATCGGAACCAGCCGAGCAGCCGGTTTTCATCGTGGTTTACCGACGTACAGATGACACGGTCGGTTTTCTTGAGCTGAATCCGATTACAGCACGACTGCTCGAAGCCATTGATGACAATGATGGACAACTGACCGGCGAAGCGCTGTTACGAGGGCTTGCCGCAGAGATTAATTACACCGACGTCGAGGCGCTTGTGCAGCACGGCGCTGCAGCCCTCGAGGAAATGAGACAACTGGAAATACTGACCGGGACACGCGTTCCCGCCTGAGGAGAACCTGGATGGACAGACTACACACCTTCTGGAAGCGCGTGGTCAACGTACTCGACCCCGCCGGCGACTGGGTCGCCCTGCTGCCAATACGCCTGTTGCTGGCATTCGAATACGGCAAGGCAGGCATGATGAAACTCAACGGCAACAACTGGTTTGCCAACTATCAAGGCGACTTTCCATTTCCGTTCAACGTGATTCCGGTTGAGATTAGCTGGTTCCTCGCCACCTGGTCCGAGATCCTGGGCGCCGTCGGACTGGTTATCGGCCTTTTCACCCGCTTCTGGGCATTCAGCCTGATCATCCTCACGATCGTCGCCATTTCCGGCGTCCACTGGCCCGATGACTACTCGAGTTTCGCAGAGCTCTGGAAGGGCTATTCAGTCTCAGATAAAGGATTCGGAAACTACCGTATCCCGTTGTTATTCCTTGCAATGTTAGTTCCCCTTGTGTTCAGGGGCGCTGGCAAGCTCAGCGTCGATCACGTCCTCGCCAAACGCTTCAAGTAGGCTCGACGAACCGCATCCGGTTAGGCACAATCAACCGGATGCGAATGACCGGGATACACGACCTGGAGACAATCGAACATCAGGCTTTTGAAGCTTGGTTTCGTGCCGCGATGGCGGTCGACTCCGGCAACTTCCGCTGGACTCGTTTTCGCCAGGGTGATGCACTTTGCTACGGCTCCGCGACCGAGCCCAGTATCCTGATCAACCGGGTGCTTAACTTGGGATCTGAGTACAAGCCGACGCTTAAACAACTCGTCGGCATTCGAACGATCTACACCAATGCGGGGATTTCACGGTTTTTTCTGCACGTGGTTCCAGAGAAGCTGGGCACCGACTACGAAGCGCTGCTAACAGAAGCCGGTTACGAGAAATATCGCGGCTGGATGAAATTCGAGCGCGGCACCGGCGAGGTTGGCCCTGTCACAACGGATCTCTCGATTTGCCGCGTAGGCCCCGAGAGCGCAGCAGATTTCGCGTCAATTGTCGGCAACGCGTTCGACTTTGGAGCTGGGTTTCAACCGGCCATTGCAGCGCTCGCCAATGACCCGAACTGGTATCTGTACATGAGTTTCAATGGCGAACAACCCGCCGGAACCGGTGGCTTGTATATGAAGAACGGTGTGGCTTACCTGGACTTCGGCGCCACCCACCCGGACTTCCGCCGTCGCGGCGGGCAAACAGGCGTGTTAAATACCCGCATCCAGGCTGCATTGGACGCTGGATGTTCGTCTATCGTGACGATGACCGGTGAGGCGGTGCCCGGCGACGAGCAACACTCGTACAGCAACATCCAACGCGCGGGATTTGAAGAGGCCTACCTCAGAGAAAACTGGATTCCGGCCGGGAGCTAGTCAGGCAGCGGCATCCTTCACCAGTACTTCAGCATCCAGGTGCGATTCTGCTTTCAGTGAGTTTGTGATCAGGCACGATTTCTCGGCTTTCTCAAGCAGACGCTGCGCTTTGTCTTCAGGCGCGCCCTCCGGCACCTCGAGTGTCACCCGCAATTTGAATCCGGTGAATTGTGTTTTTCGCCCAACTTTGTCGAGATCACCCACAGCATCGCAGGTCAACGACAACCATTCGAACTTTGACGCTCGGGCGATCGCCTTGAAGGTCAGAATGAAACAGTCCGCTACCGAAGCGACCAACATTGTTTCCGGAGACCACAGATCCCCGGGTCCGCCAAATTCTGCGGGGCCGGCCGACTGAAGTGATTCCAAGCCCGGACTTCTGAGTAAAATGTTGCTGTCAGCGGCCGACGAAGCGGCAACCGCATAGTGGTGGGGGAAATCCTGCACGGTGAGTCTCCTGCGTTCCTTTGCGTAGCTTCAAACCCGACGGCAATCGCGGCAATACGTAGTTGACACAGCCTCGCTCCATGACCTCGTGCAATCGCGATGTGGAGTTGATCGTATATCCGGGATGGGGCTGCGCAGAAGCGTGTATCATCCCGAATTCCAAAACAGAGAGGTCACCTGACAGACTATGCGCCTGCCTATTGTTTTTGCCTGTTGCCTGATCGGCACACCCATTTCTCTCGCTGATGCGCCGTACATTGACC
>WTCH01000137.1 GCA_013138675.1 Woeseiaceae bacterium
ATCGCGAAGATCAGCCTGGAAATCAACTTCGCCGTTAACCGAATTAAGTGTGGCGCGATCGAATGAGCCGTCTCGAACCAAGACGTCACCACTGACCACTTCCGCGGAAACCGCGCCTGACACATCAGTTACGGTGACATCGCCGGACACCGTGTTGGCTGATACTTCTATGTCGCTGCCGTCGCCAGTGACATCAACGTCACCACTTACCGACTCGGCAGATACATCACTACCCGACACTTCCGCTTCCACATCGCCACTGACCGTGTGAAGCCTTTGTTCGCCCGTTACACCTTCCGACGTAATATCTGCGCTGACCGTCGAAACGTCGATCGAACTGCCTGCTGGCACGCGAATCGTCAAATCGCTGGAGATGTTGTTGCTGTTGTTGCGCGGTACTTTAACCTTGACGAGCACCTTATCGCCGTTGCGTTCAAGTACCAGCTCTTCAACTTTTTCGCCAAGCTCACCGGTAACCTCGACACGGCTCTCCGACCAGCCGTAAACCTCGATCGAACCGGAAATATTAACGATGTCCACATGGCCGCCTTTCGCGGCATCAACCGACTCATCGACTTCGCTGGCATTCGCTGCGGAAAATACCGTCAGCGCAAGTACCCCAATCAAAACTCTAACAATCAACTTGTTCACAACTCACCTCTTGTTCGCGCGGCGTCAATGCCGCGCTCAAATATCCCTGCGTGACATGACGTGCTGCGTCAGGCCACCCACACGCTGCATCATTGCCAGCTCTTCGCGATACGTCTGCAATAACAATTCCTGTAACAGGGGATTATCCGGTTCGCCCGCAAGCGCATTGTTAATCTGGCCGATAGCGCCACGAATCATCGCGAGATTTTGCTCAACGTCTGCACGTGCTGTCGGCGAAAGCCGCTCCAGTTCCGCCCTCAACTGCGCCTCGACATCACGATGTGCTTCCTGGTAGCCCATTCCGAGCGCGTACTGCCCACCAAAGGATGCCTGCTCGAATACGAGCCCTGCGGGCACGACCTCGATGATCTGCACCTGGTCCTTCGTACCCAGGTAAGTCAGCATCGATGACGCCCCAACCAATAAGACGACTGCCGCCGCTTGTGCAAATCGCGGCATCCAGCGCGACCGCTGCGGCTCGGCAATGGCCCTGGCTACGCCAGGCCACAAATCCCTGTCAGGGCTGATCTCGGTCGACAGATTGCTCGCCGCTGCGATCAGTTTGTCGTCACGTTCGATCTCATTCATGTCGTTACCCATTTCGCGGCTAAAGCCGCTCCTACCGTTCTATTTGCTGCGCCAGTAATCGGCGCGCCCTGTGTAACTGTGCCTTGCTCGTGCCCGGCGCAATGCCGAGCATGGTGCTGGCTTCGTCGTGGCTGTACCCGTAAACCGCGAACAGCACGAATACATGCCTGGCTCCCTGGGGGAGCCTGTTAACCGCATCAGCGAGGTCCCGCAATTCGCCAGTGTCCGCCTGGGACACCGGAGGCTCCGTCGACTCACCGGCGATCTGGATGCGATCCTGCTCGCGCTTGGACTTGCGCATCATTCCCAGCACCGTATTCACTGCGATGCGGTGTAGCCAGGTGGCAAATGCGCTGTCGCCACGAAACCTGTCGAGCTTGTTCCATGCCTGAATGAACGCGTCCTGTGCGCAGTCCTCCGCTTCAGCGACATTGCCCGTCATGCGCAGGCAAAGTCCGTAGACCTTGTCGATGTGCATGCGGTACAACGACTCAAATGCTCCCGCGTCCGCCTGTTGCGCCCTGGCGATGCAGTCGGCTTCGTCCGTAATCTGAGGTGGTTTCAAAATTGCCATCTCCGGACTATAGTCGCTGGCTTGTGCTGTCAAAAGCGCTTCCAAAGGCCAAATCTCCCCTTAATCTGACATTTGGATGACCGTGGCGGGGTATTGGTTTAAAGATTGAAGTCGCAAAAACGACAAAAAACATCATAAGCGTCTGTCTTTTCACGCGATTCTGGTATTATTCGCGTGGCCCGTCGCGACAATGGCCTCCTCGGTTTAACAAAAAGTAAAGGAATTATGGCAGGGCACTCGATCCTCTACCTCGGCCGCGGTGAATTCGCTTCCGACTATCTGGGCGAACTGGAAACTCTGCCTTTCTGCGCGCTTCTGACGCGGTCCGCCAAACTCCAGCTACCCGACGACGTTCCCTCCGTTCTCGACATCGTGCTGCTCGAAGCCGGGCCCACGATTGCGCAGTCCGGGCAGTCCCTCGCCGAACTGATCAATTCCCTGGAGCAACATCCGGTTATCGCATTGACGACCAAAGATCGTGAACATCGCGGTATCGCCGCTGTTCGTGCCGGTGCACAGGCCTATATCTGCGTGGACGACATTACTGTCGAGGGACAAGAGGCTGTTTTTGAACACGCCGTGCAACGACATCGCTTGCAACACCGCCTGTCCGACACGGATGTCACGGTGTTGTCGGTGCTGCGGAATATCAATGATGGTGTGGTCGTCGTCGATGCCGAGGGTCATGTTCTCGACATAAACCCCGCAGCTCGAACGATCCTCGGGCTCGGTCCACGCATGCAGCCCGACTCGACGTGGGGCCAGATGTTTTGCTGTATCGATGAACACGGCGAGAACTACCGCAACTCGGCTGATTTGCCGCTTATGCGCGCACGCAGTGGCGAAAAATTCATGAACCAGGTTGCGGTTTACCGTATGCCGGAACAGCCCGACTCGATTTTGTCGCTCAATGGCCAGGGTCTGTATGACGGCAATCGCGAACTGATCGGCGGCGTGGTTACATTCCGCGACATTACTGATATTTCGAAGAAGACCAGCGAACTGCAAAAACTTGCGCAGTATGACGAGCTCACGAGCTTGCCCAATCGCAGTCTGTTTACTGAGCAGCTCGCCAGAGCGTTAGGCCGTAGCCAGAGAAAGTCTGCTCCGCTCGCTGTGTTGTTCATTGATCTCGATCGCTTCAAGTCAGTCAATGACACGCTCGGTCATGACACTGGCGATGCACTCTTGTGCCAGGTTGCCGGCCGCCTGCGCAAGCATCTTCGTATTGGCGATTTCTCGGGCCGCTGGGGCGGCGATGAGTTTGTCGTCTGTCTCGAAGACTTTGGTGAATCGGGTAACGCCGCAGCAGCCGCGCAGAAATTGCTGCTTGTGCTCTCGGAAAAATACGAGATCCGCAACAGTGAAGTCTATGCAACACCGAGTATCGGTATCGCGATATACCCGGAGTCCGGCGAGGCGGCGGATCGTCTCATCAAGGCGGCCGACCTCGCGATGTACGAAGCGAAAAAACGCGGCGGCGGCCGCTTCCAGTATTACTCGACCGCCCTGAACACCAAGCTCGAGCAGCGTGAGGAGCTCGAGGTTGGCTTACGACACGCACTGGTGCGCAACGAGTTCGCACTGCATTACCAGCCACGCATCGATCTTGGCTCGGGCCGCCTGATTGGCCTCGAGGCACTGCTGCGCTGGCAGCACCCACGCTTTGGTTTGCTACCACCAGCGCGCTTCTTGCCCATTCTTGAAAGCAGCGGACTTATTCACTCCGCTGGTGAGTGGGTTATCGCAACTGCGTGCCGACAGCTCGCCGCGTGGCAACGCCAGTTTGAGCTGCCCGACCTCTCTATCGCCATCAACCTGTCGCCACAGCAGTTGATGCACAAACGACTCGTCGATGCTGTTGCTGAGTCACTTCAGAACACGGCCATCGACCCTGGTTGCATAGAACTCGAGATTGGCGACGGCGATGTCGTGCGCAAGCGCACGAATGAACTCGACACTCTGCGGTCGCTGCGCAGGCTCGGTGTTCGAATTTCTCTCGATCACTTCGGTACCCGCGACGTGTCTTTCGAGTCGCTCGATAATGGCTTCATTGACAGCTTTGTGCTCGATCAGTCTTTGATCGCTGATGTCGATGAGAATGACAGCCACCAACGCATCGTTCGTGCCGCCATCGCCATGGCACAGGGTCTCGATATTGAAGTCGCGGCCGAAGGCGTCGAAACCCTGACGCAACTTGAATTCCTCAGAAGCTGCAATTGCGACCTCGCGCAGGGTTTCCTGATCAGCCGGCCAATTCAGCCTGAGAAAGTGGCGGCGCTGCTACGATCCGAGATCGCCGGAACGCGTCTACTCGCCCGAGGCATGCCGTAGCCGCACAGGCTGCGAACCCGGGGACTTCCCCGCCTTCATGGCTCGCTGCGCTGCGCTTTACTTACGGCGTGAAAGTCCCCGCGCTCGCAACCTAGCCGGGCTCACCACAATTCCAGCAAGCCGCGAACTGGCCTTCATTCTCTTCGCCACACTTTTTGCATTTCCACGAACGCTGTGGGCTTTCCTCGACAATCGCAGTATCAATCAGCTGTTTTGCACGATCGAAGTCGAGGTCGTTGATAACCCATAGTTCGGGCCATACCTCGACGAAAGGCATTTCGCCCATTATAGACCCGAGATGTTCGTTCTTGATGCGGCAGGCGATGCCTTCGCTTTCAAGCACGTTCTTGAAGTGGTTAATCGTGATCAGCGACTCGGATGAGGTCAGCTTTTTCATTTGCCGCCGAGGGTCCGCAGGAACACTTTCGGGTCCCCGCCTTCTTCAAGCACCTCAACGAGTGCTGAGCCTACGATCGCGCCTGCTGCATGCTGGGCCACATTGGCTACATCGTCCGGGCCCCGTATTCCGAAACCCGCACAGACAGGAACCTCCGAAACGGCAGCGACGTCGTCGAGGTAGTCGGCAAGATCGTCAGGCAGGCCGACATCGCCACCCGTAATGCCCGTAATCGTGACTGCATAGACGAATCCGCGCGAGGCATTGCAGAGCATTTTGAGCCGCTCCCGCGGTGTCGCCGGTGTTACGAGTTGTATGAGGCCCAGCCCTTCTTTCTCGAGCGCTTGCCGTAGCTCCTCGCACTCCTCGTACGGCAGGTCGGGGACGATAAACGCACAGACACCCGTCGCCCTGGCACGCTCGGCCAGCCGCTCGTAGCCAAAAGCCAGCAGCGGATTCAGATACGACATCATGACCAGCGGCGTGCCAAGCACGCCGGCCATTTCGAGCTCGTTGAATATCCACTCGAGGCTCACGCCTTCCTGCAGTGCGACGTAGCTCGAACGCTGGATCGTCATGCCGTCCGCCATCGGATCGGAGAACGGGATACCGAGTTCGATGACATCACCGACTTTGGCAATCGACTTCAGCGTGTTGACGAACTCACCGGGCTCCGGGTAACCAGCCGTAATGAACGGCACCAGCGCGGGGCGGTTGTTGTCGTTTGCAGCAACGATTGCTGCGGTTAGTCGTTCATGCGCGGGCATGCGTACGGATCCTCGCCGGGTACTTGGTTAATGTTGGCATGTCCTTGTCGCCGCGTCCGGAATTTCCGATCAGAACGCGCTTGCCAGGGTTTTTCTGTGACCATTTTCGCGCTGCTGCGTAGGCATGTGACGTCTCTAGTGCGGTCAGGATGCCCTCTGTCTCACAAAGCTCTTCGAGTGCCGCGAGCGATTCATCGTCGCTCGCTGAAATGTACTTGACCCTCCCGGTCGCCTGCAGCAAGGCATGTTCCGGGCCGACGCCGGAGTAATCGAGGCCGGCCGAGATGGAATGCGTCTCCTGAACCTGGCCGTCGTCATCCTGGAGGATCATCGTGTAAGAGCCCTGCAGTACGCCCGGCGTGCCCGTCGCCAGTGTTGCAGCATTTTCCCCCAGCCCGTCACCGGTACCGCCTGCCTCAACGCCGATAAGTTCGATGTCGTCTGCAAGCAATGGGTAGAAAAGGCCAATGGCGTTCGAGCCACCACCGACACATGCGAACGCGACGTCCGGAAGACCGCCCGCCTGATCAATCATCTGCTGCCGTGCTTCGAGGCCGATGACCGACTGCAGTTCTCGCACCAGGTAGGGATAGGGATGCGCCCCGACAGCAGAACCAAGCAGGTAGTAAATACCGGACGGGTCGGTAACCCAGTTGCGCAGCGCCTCATCGATCGCGGCGCGCAGTGTCTTGTCACCGGTTTCGACGGCAACAACTTCGGCACCGAGCCGGTGCATGCGATCGACGTTCGGTGCCTGACGCTCGATATCCACCGCGCCCATGTACACGGTACAGGGCAATCCGACACGCGCGCACGCAGCAGCGGACGCGACTCCATGCTGGCCGGCTCCTGTTTCGGCAATGACGCGTTTTACGCCAAGGCGTTTCGCAAGCAGTGCCTGGCCGATCGCGTTATTGATCTTGTGCGCACCAGTGTGCGCAAGGTCTTCGCGCTTCAGCCAGACATCGGTACCCCAGCGCTTGCTCAGTTGCGGCGCATGGCTTAGCGCTGTAGGCCGCCCAACCCATTCGCGCAACTCCCTGCGATAGTCATGCTGAAACTCCTGATCGTGCAAGTAGCGGCGAACACCTTCTTCAAGGCGTTCGAATGCCGGCACCAGCGTCTCCGGGATGTAGCGACCACCGAACGGTCCAAAGCGACCCCGTTCGTCCGGCAACTCGCCATTGATCTGGGCCTCGAGCAGGGTTCGTGCTTCGTCAGCCCCCAGTTGCGACTTCATTCTTCAATCTCCGCGGCGCGTACTGCACCAATAAACTGCCTGATTTTCTCTGCGTCCTTTACACCCGGTGACGACTCAACACCGCTCGATACATCGACACCCCAGGGGCGCGCCTCTCTAATCGCCCGGGCAACGTTACCCGGTTTGAGCCCGCCGGCAAGGACCATACGGCCCTTTTTGGACAGCGCGGCTGCCCGCACCCAATCCACTGTCTCACCGGCGCCGCTCGACTGACCCTCGTACACGAAAACGTACGGCAGGTCCTGCGACGGGATGCGACCGCCCTCACGAAACACCGGCCAAGCCTGTACGTGCGATGGAACTTCCAGCTCCGCCAGATCTTCAATGTCAGTCTGCAAAACATCCGGTGCGAAATTCTCGAGCACCTCTTGCCACTCGTCGTTTGATGGGTGGCGCATGACCGCAACCCGTGTGACGCTGGCCCCTACACCACTGACAGCCTCGAAGGCCTGCTCGACACTGACTCGTCGCGGAGATTCTGCGAACACGAAACCGATGGCGTCCGCACCAGCATCGATAGCGGCTGCAACAGTTTCCGCATCACGCAGTCCGCATATCTTGACGAACACGCTCATGCCGCGATCCTTTCACTGCCTGCTGTACGCAT
>WTCH01000119.1 GCA_013138675.1 Woeseiaceae bacterium
GATAATGTAACTGCGGTTAACTACGAGGTAGGCATTAAAGGCCAGCCGACCGATTGGTTGCAAATGAGCGCCGCTGTGTTCCTCACCGACTACTCAGACCTGCCCTACCAGGTCAGCAGCTCGTCTGGTGGCGGCTTCGCAACCAGCGCTGTTATCGTCGACCAAACCTCAACCGGCTTCGAATGGGAGAGCACGATGCTCTTCGGTGAAAACTTCCTGCTGCATGCCACCGTTGGTTTCATCGATGTCGATGTCGACCGCGATCCTGTGAGCGGCGCCCAGGGCGTCGCGCCTCTGACGCCGGAACTGACCTGGTCGCTCAGTCCCGAGTATGGGATTGCGCTGCAAAATGGTGCGAGGGTAACGCTCCGGGCCGATTACTCGTACCGCGATGACATGTGGGGTGAGCCGACTGATGATCCTGCCCGGTTCACAGCGATTGAAGATCGCAGCATCATCAACGCCAATATTGCGTATTTAGCGCCTGATGAAAGCTGGTCGGCCGCAATCTACGGCAGGAACATCACCGATGAGCGCTACACGAATGCCAAGATCTATGTCGACGACTACATCCTGCAAATCTTGAGCAATGACGCGAGCGAGTTCGGTGTGAGATTCACCAAGAGCTTCTAGCTTTCGTTGATATTAATACTGGGAGCCGGCCTTTTGGCCGGCTCTTTTTTTGCGCGTTGCATTTGTCGTCACGATGCTACAATTGCCCCACTCGGGAGCCTGTATGACAACCTTAACTCGCTGTTTTATAATACTTTTTACGCTTTCTGGCTTGGTCGCCTGCGAACCCGAGCAGGCTGCGCCAGGCGCATCCGAGCAGGCTGTACCCCGCGCAGACGCTACGGATGACGGTCGCATCGACCTGATTGTGCTGGGCGATTACATCGTAACCATGGACGCTGCGGCGACCGTTATCGAGAACGGCGCGATAGCGATCGACGACGGCGTTATTCTCGCCATCGGCCGCGCCGACCAAATTACTGCCAGCATGCAGGCCGAACAAACGCTGAACGGCGACAACCGAATCGTCATGCCCGGGCTCGTCAACGGTCACTCGCATGCTGCGATGACATTGCTGCGTGGCGTCGCGGACGACCTCGCATTGATGGACTGGCTCAACAACTATATCTTCCCGGCCGAGGTCGAGTTCGTCGACGCAGAGTTCGTGCGCATCGGCACTGAGCTCGCGTGCTGGGAGATGATTCGCGGCGGCACGACGACATTTGTCGACATGTACTACTTCCCCGACGTCATTGCCGAGGTTGTCGACAGCTGCGGCATGCGTGCATTGATCTCTGCGACGGTCATCGACCAGCGCAGTCCCGATGCGGAAAGCGCGGTCGACTCGATTCAGAAAGGCACTGAGTTCATTCGGAGGTGGCAAGGCAAGAATTCACGCGTCTCGCCGATCTTCGGGCCGCACGCCAACTACACGCTGAATGCCGAGCAACTGCAGGCGACGCGTGCGGCAGCAATGGAATTTGGCGTTCCGATCAGCATCCACATGTCCGAATCTCCTTTCGAAGTGCAGTACTCGAAAGACACCTTCGGCATGACCAGTATCGAATTTTTCGAATCGATAGGCTTCTTCGAAGGCCCAACTATCGCGGCACATGTTGTGTGGCCGACCGAAGCTGAGATACCAATACTCGTCGAACGCAAAGTCGGCGTCATTCACAACCCAACATCGAATATGAAAATCGCGTCCGGCATCTCGCCGGTTACCGACATGCTCAAGGCAGGCGTGCGCGTTGGCCTTGGCACTGACGGTGCTGCGAGCAACAACGATCTCGACATGTGGGAAGAAATGCGGCTCGCATCATTGCTGCAAAAAGTTGAACAAATGAATCCCGAAGTGTTGCCGGCCGAGACAGTATTGCGAATGGCAACGAGTGGTGGCGCGACGGCGATAGGGCTCGGCGACAAGATCGGTTCGCTCGAGGTGGGCAAACATGCGGACCTTATCCAGGTTGCTTTCGAGGACGTGCACCACATTCCAACCTACGATGTTGTGTCACATCTTGTTTACGTGAACGACGAGCAGGATGTAGCATCAGTGGTTGTGGATGGCCAGGTACTGATGCGGGAGCGTGAAATGCTAACGATCGATACTGAGCGCGTTGCCGCGGAGGCAACCAAATTTGCCGCCAGGATTCAAAGCGCCTTGCAGGAGAGGAACCAGTAATGGTCCGGAACGTCGCAGCGGCACTTGCCGGCATTGTTACGGCTTTTGTCATGATCATGCTGATCGAAAAGCTCGGTCACTTTATCTATCCGCCGCCTGCTGATCTCGACTTCAGCGATCCCGACGTCATGCGCCCATACATCGCAACCTTGCCCTTCCTGGCGCTACTGTTCCCGATGATTGCCTGGGTGGTTGCTACGTTTGCAGGAACAGTCCTGGCCTGCAAAATCGGCACGGCAAATCCATTAGCATTTGCCGCCGTTGTCGGTGGCCTGGTACTGGCAGGCACCATTGCCAACCTGATCATGATCAAGCACCCGCTGTGGTTCTCGCTCGTATCGCTGGTGGCCGTCGCGGCCAGTGCCTGGATCGCTGCGCGAGTGTCGTCAGGGCCCGGCCATCGGGCGCCTGCAAACGACTAGTCGCACTCGAAGTCGTCGTCGCCGACGGGCCGGCACTGCGGCGGAAAACCTGCCTGCTGCCAGTAATCGAACACACCTGAGTCGCGAATAAATGACTTGAACTCAGCGCTCTGCCGGTAGGCATGCATCATCGGATCCCATACGACGAGGACGTCGGGAATGCGCCAGCCCATTCCTATTGGGTTGGTGATGTACTGGAAATCTTCCGCGTAGCCACCTTCCTGCTCGTCCAGGTAAAGTCGAATCGATTCAATCAGGCCTGAATGATCCTGCCCCGGACTATTGTAGGCTTGCCACAACTCATCATGGTAGCGCCAACCTCGTAACAGAAAATAGTCGTTGGTCGCCATCTTGAACGCCAATTCTTCGCCGCGGCGAACCAGGGACGGCAGGTATGCAAACTCCACTTTCGCGGAACTTGTGTTGAGCGCTTCCAGGTAGGCAGCAATCGCCTCGCCGTCTTTGGCCATCGCGCCGAGTACTGTGTAGTGGTTCTCGACACAGGGCCGGTAAAACGGCTCGTACTCGATGCAACTGGAAAAATCACGCAAGGCCGCAGGTAAATCGCCAACTTGCAGGTAAGCCAGTCCTCGCCAATTCAGTGCCGACGCATTTCTCGGCTGGATCTCGAGAGCACTTTCAAAGTCGGCGAGAATCTGTACAAAATCTCCCCTGCTTCGCAGATCCATGGTTTTCTCACGCTCCATTCTCGCGATCACGGCCAGTGCTGTGGCGCTCCTGGGCTCGAGGTCGAGCGCATGTTTTGCGAATTCCGCACCGCGTTCCTCTGCGACTTCGATGGGTGTATCCAAAAAGCCGTACTCGACGGTCAGTGTTTGCAGTGCCGCCCGAATCTCCCAGGCCTCTGCGAATTCGGGATCCTGCATGACGGCGCGCTCGAGCAAGGCATCAGCGACATCAAGACTCTCTCGCGCATGAAACATCGGCCTGGCCTGCAGATAAAGCTCGTAGGCATCGAGGTTGCGCGTTGTCGCGGCGACTTCGATGGGCTCGAGTTCACCGACACCCAGCGTTTCGCTGAGTGCCGCAACGATCGCTTTGGCGATCTCATCCTGAATTTCGAAAATATTCTCGGTCGTCAGCGGCCGGTCGAATGTATCCGACCAAAGGTGTTTGTCATTCATTGAATCGATGAGCTGCGCTGTTACCCGGATCGTCTCACCCGACTTGCGAACACTGCCTTCCAGGACGTGCCGGACCTTGAGTTCGGCTGCAATCTCGGGAATACCGAGATCACGTCCCTTGAACTGAAAGGACGACGTTCTGGATGTCACATCGAGGCCATTAACACCGACGAGTACGTTGAGTATTTCCTCGGAGATGCCGTCGGAAAAATATTCCTGGTCACCACCCGGCGAGAGGTCGGCGAATGGCAGGACAGCGATGGACGCTGCATCTATCTCGGCTACCGCTGGTTCGTCCACCACAACGACCGAAACTTCTTCAACCAGCTCAATCGCTTTGTCCGACTGCTGCCAGACAATCATTGCGGCCAACAAGACCAGGCCGGCGACGATTGCATAGTCGAGTTTGTGGCCGGTATCGCCAGTGATGCTCTCACTTTCGGGAACATCCTCAGTCCTGACCACACCTTGCGGAGTCAGCTCGAATGCCCAGGCGAATACGATAGCAATTGGAAAACCGATCAACAGCAGCGCGACGATCAAGCCGTCGAACCACACCGGCAGACTCATCGTCTCCTCAAGCGTGGTCGCTATCTGGGCCAGCACCCAGCCGACGACTGCATACATGCCCGCAACGCGGAAGACATTGCGTCGCTTCATCTCGCCAAATAAGTTACTCATTCAGGAAGCTCGTGCCGTAGTCCATCGGCGCGAGACTGAAAAACGATGCAATGCTCTGCCCGATATCCGCGAATGTCTCGCGCTTGCCGAGTGCCCCCGGTGTAACGCCGTGACCATATGCCAGCACCGGAATGTGTTCGCGCGTGTGATCGCTGCCTTCCCAGGTCGGGTCACAGCCGTGATCGGCGCAGAGGAACACAACGTCGTCGTCTTTCATTAGTTCAAGCAATTCGGGCAGGCGTTGGTCGAAATACTCCAGCGCCGCCGCGTAACCTTCGACGTCTCGCCGATGTCCGTAAAGCATGTCGAAATCGACGAAGTTGGTGAACACGATCGAGCGATCGCCAGCATCGCGTAGTGTTTCCAGGGTCGCGTCGAACAACGCCGCATTACCTGAGGCTTTTACTTTCTTTGTAATGCCCTGGTGCGCATAGATGTCGGCGATCTTGCCGATACTGATAACGTCACCACCTGCTGCCACCAGTTTGTCGAGCACAGTGTCGGCGTGTGGCGGTGTTGTCAGGTCGCGGCGATTGCTGGTTCGCGCGTAGGTGTCCGGGCCGTCGCCAGTGAATGGCCGCGCAATGATTCGGCCGATGTTGTATTTGTCGACAAGCTCTCGCGCGATATCACACAGCTCGTAAAGTCGATCTAGGCCGAATGATTCTTCGTGGCACGCAATCTGGAACACGCTATCGGCCGACGTGTAAAAAATCGGTTTTCCTGTTGCTACATGTTCATCACCCAGATTGGCGATGATCGTCGTGCCCGAAGCGTGACAGTTGCCGAGGTAGCCTGGGAGCCCTGCACGCTCCACAAGCTCGTCGAGTAATTCCTGCGGGAACGTGTTCTCGCGCTCGCTGAAGTAGCCCCAGTCGAACAACACCGGAAGACCGGCGATCTCCCAGTGACCGCTCGGTGTGTCCTTGCCGCTGGAGAGTTCTTCGGCGTAACCGTAGGCACCGACAATTTCGGTGTCCGTGATTGCGCCAGCAGCAAATTCACCCGTGCTGTCGCGCCCCGCATGGTAAAGCCCGAGCCGTGCGAGATTCGGCAAGTTCAGCGGCTTGCCTGACGCAAGCCGTTCGCGCGCGATGTGCCCGAACGTGTCGGACCCCACATCGCCAAATCGTTCCGCATCTGCCGTAGCGCCGATGCCGAATGAGTCCAACACGAGAATGATGGCTCTGCCCATGGCTCTTTCCTAAAAGGCCTGCAGGGAGAAAAACAGCCCGGCAAGCGAGGCATTCATAAGGTTGACGAGTGTACCGCCAATTACTGCCTTTAGACCAAGTCTCGCGATATCGTGGCGGCGCTCCGGGACTACCGCGCCGAGTCCGCCGAGCAAGATCGCGATCGACGACAGGTTTGCGAATCCGCATAGCGCGAAAGTGACGACGAGCTGCGTGTGGGCGGACAGGGTCTCCTTGACGCCCATGAAGGAGACGTAAGCATAAAACTCGTTAATAACGAGTTTCTGGCCGATCAGGCTGCCGGCCTGGGCTGCCTCCGCCCATGGCACGCCCAGCACGAGCGCGATCGGAAAGAACAGCTTACCTAGCAACCATTGCAAGGTCAGTCCGTCTATGCCGAACCAGTTTCCGACGCCGGTTAGTACGCCGTTTACCAGCGCCACCAGGGCAACGAAGGCCACCAGCATTGCCCCGACACTGAATGCGACCTGCATGCCGGTCATCGCGCCATTGCCGATGGCCTCGAATATGTTGACGGGTTGCTCAACGTCACCCGTGTGATTCGGGTCGAACTCGACCAGCCGCTCTTCGGTCTCAGGCATCATGATCTTGGCCATCAGCAAGCCGCCCGGCGCTGCCATGAAGCTCGCCGTAACCAGGTATTTGAGCTCAATGCCCATGGCTGCGTAGCCCATCATTACGGCACCGGCGATCGTCGCACAACCGCCTACCATGACGGCGAACAACTCGGACTGGGTCATGTCTTTGAGGTAGGGCCGCACAACCAGCGGTGCATCGGTGTGGCCGACAAAAATATTTGAAACAGCAGAGATCGACTCGGGCTGGCTTGTCCCGAGCAATTTGTGCAACCAGCCGCCAGCGGTGCCAACGACCTTCTGCATGATACCGAGGTAGTACAGCACCGACATCATCGCACCGATGAACACGATGACGGGCAGGACATTGAATGCAATCGTGAAGCCGAGGCTCTCTTTCATTTTGTCGCCAAACAAGAAGACGATTCCATCGTTGGCATAATTGATGACGTACTGCACACCGGTAACGATCGTGTCGAGTACGGCGCTTCCTTGCGGCACGTAGAAAACGAGCCCAGCAATGCTGGCCTGAAGCGCCACAGCTATGACAACCGTACGCCGATTGATCAGCTTGCGATTTGACGACAACAGGTAACCGATCGCCAACATCGTTAGTACTCCTGCCACACTCAGCAAGGCCTGCATCTTTATCTTCCCCCAATCAAAAAGGGCCCGATATCCGCGATATCGAGCCCTTCGACTTTACCAGTTTCGCACTCTAATGATGCACAGGCTCCGGTTCGAACGTGCTCTCACCGTAGTATTCAGTGCGCGTGTCCTCGATGTAAAGGCCTTCATAGGACATGAGCCAGATCAGCACCATGATCGCAACGGGTGGACCCAGAATGGCGACTTTCAATGCGGTCCGTTCCCACCCCATGTGCATGAATATCAAGACGATACCGCCGGCCTTCAACATCATGAATGTCAGGATGGCCCCTGTACGAAAAGGTCCGTCGTCCCAGAAATCGGTCCAATACGAGAACCCACTCAATACGAACAGAGCGATCCACATGATGTAGTAGATTTTTAGCGGGTGTTGTTGTCCTTCAGCTGCCATATGGACGCCCCCTACCAGAGATAGAATAGTGCAAAGATGAATACCCAAACGAGATCAACGAAATGCCAGTACAGGCCCGTTATCTCAACGATTTCGTAGTTACCGCCGCGCCTCTCGTAAAAACCGTTACGCACCCGGTTGGCGATAACCAGAAGATAGATGACACCTGCCGATACGTGCATGCCATGGAAGCCGGTAATCATGAAAAAGCTGGAGCCGAATTGTGCGGCACCGAACGGGTTCTCCCACGGTCTGACGCCCTCCATTATCAACTTGGTCCACTCGAAGGCCTGCATACCGACGAATGAGGCGCCAAGTGCTGCGGTCGCAACCATGAGCCAGAACGTTGCCTTGCGGTTCTTGCGATACCCCATGTTGACCGCGAGCGCCATCGTGCCGGATGAAGTAATGAGGATGAACGTCATGATCGCGATCAGGATCAGCGGAATACTCTTG
>WTCH01000303.1 GCA_013138675.1 Woeseiaceae bacterium
TCGTCGCCGGGTTCTGCATCGACATAGTCCTTGAACACGGCATCGCGGCGGCGACTTGCGCCATCGAGTACGCGTTCTTCCCGACTAACCTCGAGTTGCTCCTCGGCAGCAGCGGCGCTTGCATCACGCGCGATTTCAGCCAGTTGCAGCAAGCCCTCAATTGAATAACTGACAGCCTCGGGTGGCAGCTCGAGCACCGCCGGTTCGGTCTCGTCTATCAGGTTGAGATAAGCAGACAGGTTGTTTCGTACCGCGCCCAGAACCGATGCCGCTATTTCCTGATTCTGTGGTGCCAGATCAACGATCTGGGCATTCGTCGTATCGAGAAAAGCCGCCACTCGCGACTCGACCTCTTCGCGTGTGCCTTCGAAGTAGGTCCACCAGTTGGCTTCGAGCGACAAGGGCTCGGGAACCGCAGGGATATTGCGTTCTTCGATCTCTTGCGCGCCGCTGTTGAGAGCAGCGAGAACGCCGAGAATCAGAATAAGGAAACGTGTAGCTGGCACAATCTTCACTCGATTGAGCTCCGTCGCGATCAGAAATAAGATCTTATCGTAATCGAGGACGACCGTGTCCGATAGCGGTCGCGACTGGCAGGCCAAGGCAAAACCCTTTTCGACTTCCCAGGGCTCGAGACCGTAATTTGTAGCCATCGTGACTTCGCCTTCGCGAACATGGCATCGGCAGGTCGCGCACACGCCGCCCTTGCAGGAATAAGGCAACTCGATGCCGTTCTCCGCCGCCGCATCGACGATATTTGCATCGTCCCGGAGCATGTCGAATTCTTTCTTGTGACCATCCATGATGACGGTCACGGTCGCGCGGTCTGTTGTGCGCCCCTCGGCACTTTGTTCTTCAGCTTTGGGTTTGGCGTCCTTGCGAGGTACTCCAAAGCGCTCCGAGTGCACGTGCTCCTCGTTCATGCCGAGATCGATCAGGGCCTCGGTCACGTCCTGGATCATCGAGTCGGGTCCACAGACAAAACAATCCGATGCCCGCAGTCCGGCGCCGAAATGACTGTACAGCGCCCGCACCTTGTCGCCGTCGAGGCGCCCGACCATCGTTTCGAACTCCTGCTCCTCCTGGCTGAACACGAAGTTGAGTTGCAGGCGCTCGGGATACAGGTTCTTGAGCGCGTACAGGTCCTCGATGAACATCGTGGTCGATTGTTTTCGATTGCCGTAAAAAAGTATGAAGCGGCTTTTCGGTTCCTGAACCAGAATCGACTTGATCATCGACAGTATGGGAGTGATGCCACTGCCAGCCGCAAAGCCTACATAGTCCCGGGCGTTTGCAGCGTCGAGCTCGACATGAAACTGACCGCTTGGCGGCATCGCCTCGATCGTGTCACCCACTGCCAGTTCATTGGCGGCGTACTCCGAGAATTGCCCACCGGGCTGCACGCGCACGCCAATCTCGAGCGGCAACTCGCCCTGCGCTGAGCAGATGCTGTAGGTTCGGCGCAATTTCCTGCCGTCTACGGTAATCTGGAATGGCAGGTGCTGGCCTGCCAGGAAGCCGTAGTTACTTTCGAATTCCCCTGGCACGCTGAGCGATGCGCACCGAGTCTTTGGTTTCGCTTTCGATGCGTTCAATTGTCAGTGGGTGAAATTCTCTCATTTACCTGTCTCTGTCGCGGCTAAAGCCGCTCCTACAGCACGGAATGAACGGCAGTCGCGGCTAAAGCCGCTCCTACAGCACGTATCGGACGGTGGGAGCGGCTTTAGCCGCGACATTTCAATCAGATACATTTGAAGTATTCGAACGGTTCGAGGCAATCGCTGCATTTGTAAGACGCCTTGCATGCCGTGGAGCCGAATTCGCTCACGACAGCCGTATTCAATGAAGTGCAACGTGGGCACGCGACGTCGCGATTGCCGTGTAGCAACTCCCGTTTGCTGCCACCACTCGCCGGCGGTGCAATGCCGTACTCCCGGAGCTTGTCCCTGCCATCCTCACTGATCCAGTCGGTCGTCCAAGGAGGTGACAACACGCGTTTGATGGTCACGTTTTCTACGCCGTGCCGGTGAAGTGCATCGAGAACACTTTGCTCGATGACTTCGGTCGCCGGGCATCCTGAATAGGTGGGGGTCAGCTCGACAACAACGTCATCCTGAATCGTCACATTACGAACGATGCCAAGGTCGGTGATCGCCAATACCGGAATCTCCGGGTCAGCGACGTCGCCGAGCCACGCCATGACCTGTTCACGACTGATCGCCAGTGCTACCAAGTCGCCTCCGGATGCACTCGTTGCAGGTATTGCATTTCGGCAATCATGAAGCCGAGGTGCTCAGTATGCTGACCTTCTTTGCCACCACTGACCATCCACTGCTCTTCGGGCATCTCCAGTGTCGCTTCCTGCAGCACAGCCGCCACGTTCTTCTGCCATTGTTCACGGATGCGGAACAGATCCGGGCCTTCAAATTCCGCTTCAAACACGTTGTCCACTTCATCGGGCGCAAACAGCTCACCTGTGAACCGCCACAGGGCATCGACCGATGCCTGCGCACGGTCGTGGCTTTCCTCGGTGCCATCACCGAGGCGAACAAGCCACTGTGTGTTGTGGCGCAGGTGGTAGCGAATTTCTTTCTCGGCCCTGGCTGCGATCTCGGCCACACGCGTGTCCGAACAATGCACGAGCGCCTCGAGCTGCAACAGATAAAACGACTCGAACAGAACGAGCTTTGCTATCGAATCGCCGAAATGACCGTTGGGCTGCTCAAGCAGCAAGAAATTGCGGTACTCATTCTCGTCGCGCAGAAACGCAAGATCATCTTCACTACGCCCCATGCCTTCGAGTTCGCCCGCGTACGTGTAATACATGCGTGCCTGGCCAAGGTAGTCGAGCGCGAAGTTCGCATTGGCGAGTTCTTCTTCGAGTTCGGGATAGGCCGCGACAAGTTCAACTAGTCGCTGACCCAGGATCAACGCGTTGTCAGCAAGGCGGAGTACATACGCCATCAGTGAATCATTGCTGTTCACAGGTTCTCGACTCCTTCGGGAATCTCATAGAACGTCGGATGCCGGTAAATCTTGTCTTCGGCCGGTTCGAAAAATGCAGCCGTCTCCGCCGGATCAGATGCAACGATCTGGCTCGATCGGACAACCCAGATACTTACACCCTCACTACGTCGCGTGTACGTGTCGCGCGCATGATCCAGTGCCATCTGGTCGTCAGCGGCGTGAATGCTGCCGGCATGACGGTGGCTCAGTCCTGACTTGCTGCGGATGAAGACTTCGTAGAGTGGCCATTCTTTCTTGCTCATTTCTATTCCTTCGTTGTCGCGGCTAAAGCCGCTCCTACAAGTCGCTCCTACCGTTCAGGCTGCTTTCGCTTTCTGCTTTTCGGCATAGGCGCACGCCGCTTCACGTACCCAGGCGCCGTCGTCGTGCGCCTTGCGGCGTTTGGCCAGCCGTTGCTTGTTGCACGGCCCGTTGCCCTTGATCACTTCGATGAACTCCTGCTAGTCGATCTCACCGAAACGGTAATGGCCGGATTTCTCGTCAAACTCGAGGTTGTCGTCAGGCATTTTGAGACCAAGAAACTGAGCCTGCGGTACGGTGACATCGACGAACTTCTGCCGCAGTTCATCGTTCGAAAATCGCTTGATCTTCCATGCCATCGATTGTGCCGAGTGCTCGGAGTCGGTATCGGACGGACCAAACATCATCAGTGATGGCCACCACCAGCGATCGAGTGCATCCTGCGCCATCGCCTTCTGCTCGGCTGTGCCCTCGCAGAGCACACGCAGAATGTCGAATCCTTGTCTCTGATGAAAACTCTCTTCCTTGCAGACGCGCACCATGGCGCGCGCGTATGGCCCGTACGAACAGCGGCACAGCGGAATCTGGTTCATGATGGCCGCACCATCAACGAGCCAGCCGATTGCACCGATGTCTGCCCAGGTCAGCGTCGGGTAGTTAAAAATGCTCGAGTACTTGGCTTTGCCCGAGAGCAGGTCGGCGACCATCTGGTCTCGTGACACGCCGAGTGTTTCACCCGCGCTGTAAAGATAGAGACCGTGCCCGGCTTCGTCCTGGATTTTCGCAAGCAGGATCGCCTTGCGCTTCAGGGTTGGAGCACGCGTCAGCCAGTTACCCTCGGGTTGCATGCCGATGATCTCGGAATGCGCATGCTGCGAGATCTGCCGAATCAGCGTGCGGCGATAGGCCTCGGGCATCCAGTCCTTGGCTTCGATCTTCTCTTCAGCATCGACACGTTTTTGGAATACTTCGAGTTGCTCGGGCGATTCGGGTGCACGGCGCTTCGCCGGGTTTTTGTCTTTCTGATCAAGACCCTGTGTATACATGAGGCTGCTCTTGTGTGCGGGAGGTGGCCTGTAGGAGCGGCTTTAGCCGCGATTGAGGCATTTGTCGCGGCTAAAGCCGCTCCCACAGTGCTGCGACGCCAACATGTCACATTAATTCTGATTTTTCAATAAATTATGTATCAGTTTAATCGTCGAGCAGGGGCAGACCACGGGCCACGGAACGACCGCGAAACAGGGCCACGAATTCGTTGTTCTGATTGACCACCTCCACGGCATACAAGCCGCTGCGCTGCCCGCGATGCTCCTCGAGTGCGACAGCACGAAGTTCATCGCCCAGGTACACCGGACGCAGGAATTCAATCGTGCCAGAGCCGGCAACAGTGACGTCGTCATAGGCATTGCACGCGAACGCGAACGCCGTGTCCGCCAATGTGAATATGAGTCCGCCATGACAGATATCGAATCCATTCGTCATGTCCTCGCGTACGCGCATTGCCGCGACCGCCGTACCTGCCTCAGGTATTTCTAACTCTATACCCAGTGCTTTCGAGGCGGTGTCATTCGCGTACATCCGGTCAGCACAGGCGCGTGCTCGTTCAAGTTTATCCATGGCGGTATCCTGCTGTCGCGGCTGAAGCCGCTCCTACAGCCGCTCCTACAGCCGCTCGTACAGTTCTCATGTCAATCCTCCAAATCGTTGCATGAATGCGGGCGCCGGCGGTGGCAGCGGTCCGTCGGCCGTTTCCATTATGGTCGTCAGGTAGGCGTCTGCTTCGGCATGGATCGCCCGATACAGGTTGCGGCACAACTGGTAGGCCGAAATGCCGTGCCAGCCCGCAGGCAACAGCTCTTCCGGCAGCTGCGGATCCCGCAGCAAGACCTTGCGATATTCCTGAATCAGCAACGTTCTGACCACGAACGCGGATTTTGGCAACACGTTCGCGTCTTTTTCCTGCGCAGCGATTAATGGCCGGAAGCGCGTTACGAAGCTGGCATAGCGCTCTTCGATGTCGGCGAGAGTCCAGCTGGCCTGAGCAAGGCCGCGCATTGCGGCTTCATTGCGTACCGTCTCGCCGGACATGACGACGAGCTTGTCGGCAACGCCCAGGCGCTGCAGGGTCACGTCGAGATCGACCATATCGGGGGATGGGTGGGCAAGAA
>WTCH01000349.1 GCA_013138675.1 Woeseiaceae bacterium
CGACGTGACCATTTACCCACCTGTCGTCGCCTCCTCATGCAGCGCATTGATAGCCAGCGCGGCACGCTTGATGCCTTTGCGAATTCGCGGATACGTACCACAACGGCAGACATTGCCGGCCATTGCCTGGTCAATGTCGGCATCGGATGGAGACGGGTTGTCGTCGAGCAGGGCGGCCGCTGACATGATCTGGCCGGATTGGCAGTATCCGCATTGTGGAACCTGCTCATCGATCCAGGCTTGTTGCAGCGGATGCAGTTCGCCGTCGCTTTTTACGATGCCTTCGATCGTCATGACTTCCTGATCGATGGCCACTTGTGCCGGGGTCACACACGAGCGGATCGGGGTGCCGTTGAGATGAACCGTGCAGGCGCCGCACTGGGCAATTCCGCAACCAAATTTCGTTCCCGTGAGCCCGACGTAGTCGCGAATAACCCACAAAAGCGGTGTCGCCGGATCGACGTCGACCGAGTGGGTTTCGCCGTTGATCTTCAGTGTGATCATAATGAAAGACGGTACTCCAAGGTATCGGGCTCGGCAAGCATGGGATTCAAGTGACGGGGAGCCGGCGAATGACGTAGACTGGGCGTCGAACCCGGCCCTGGGAGTATCAATGTCTGGAAGCCGCAACTACGACACGGTTGCCTTCGATGTACGCGACAATGCGACGATGTTGTTCTTCGCGAGCACGACGACCGAAGGCGATATCGACGACTACATATTGCTCATGCGGACAGTCGAGGACGACTTCGATTCGTCGACTTACATCGAGATCAATGAGCAGCAGTTCGGTGGCCATGATCTGATTCGCGAGGCGGAACTGATGGGCAACATGCTGACCCTGCATCTTCATGAACCTGCCGCGGAGCTGGGCGGAGTCTCTGAGATCGTGCTTACCTGGACAGATACACCTGAGAATGGTGCGAGTATCGAAGCCGGCGCATTTCGCGTGCTCGGCGACACGATGACAGGTGCCCGCGCCTGAGAATGGCGCCCCGGAATGACTAGAGCAGGCGCGTACAGCCTGTACATTGTCCGCTGTGCCGACGGCAAGCTTTACACCGGTATTGCCATCGACGTCGAGCGCCGTATCCGGGAGCATGAGTCAGGCACTCGCGGTGCTAAATATCTTCGCGGTAGAGGCCCTCTGAACCTGGAATTCTCCGAGTGTCTGGGGGGCCGTGCCAGGGCGCAGCAGTTCGAATATCGAGTGAAGCAACTCGAGCGAGACAGAAAAGAAGCACTGATCGCCGGCCATTGTTCCCTGGCCGATCTTCTGCCCGATTGAGAATCAGGCCTCTGGCGACGCCTCCGGATACAGAACGACCGCTTTGCCGAATTCAGGAAGGTGAAGGCGAGTATCAGTATCCCAGGTCGCAGCGATTTCCTCGAGCCATTTTGATGTCTTCACGAAGTTATCGAGCGCGCGCGGGTACAGCAGGATTTCACCGAACGGCTGCGTAAGATCATCAAAATGTATCGGCAACACATGTGCAGCGCCAGTGGTCGTCACGACGGCCTGCCAGTATTGTTCCATGTAGTCGCGGCCCAGCCCATCAAGCATCGCCATGCCAAGTAAAACGATATCTGCCTGGATGCCCTGCAAAGCACCTTCCGCATAGCCGCCACTGCCGTGTACGAGCGTAGTGCCGTACGGATGCGTCAGGACAACGGAGTAACTCTGGCCTTCGCGGTAGGCCCATATCGACGCCGGTGTTTGCAGCGGTTCGTCGATGATTCCCGCTACCGGGACTGAACCACCCCAACCGATCGGGGCGTGCGGAGTCTCAATCATTGTGAGCGTGAACTGTCCAAACGAATACGTGCCGCGATTCTCGGCGACGATTATCTGGTCTTCTGGCACTCCGGCGCCCCTGGCAATATTGGCCGTCGATGCGGAGCCCAGGATGGACGCGCTGCTGCGATTAGCAATTGCGCCTATATCCATCGCGTGATCGTAATGCGATTGCACCGGAATAATAGCTGCAAGGCGGCGCATCCGATATTCATCGAGCACATAGTTGATTGTCACAGCGTTGCTGCTCACCTGGCGGCTGAGTAGTGCATCAAAAAGTGTCGGTCGCGAGAAGAAGCCGTCGATCAGGATCTGCGTTTCGCCGTCGTCGAACAGTAGCGTAGTAACACCCAGCCACGTCATCGTGACCGCGTCGAGACTGGGTTCGATATAGGGGTATGGTGGCCAGTCGATGTCGTCCAGCGATGTGCGGTCACGCCACAGCCAAACCAGCGCAATCGAGACAATGGCCGTTGCCGCAAAGACCGTAATGGCGGTACGTTGCAGCCAGCGTTTGATTTGGTCTGGAGTGACTGCGCGCATTACTGTCCGACGGCCATCCTGGCGAGATGCCCGGTCAAAGGGGCGAGGTAGTTGCCCAGCGCGTAGCCGAGCAGGGCCATCAGGATCGATGCTGGTACCAGGTTGGGCCGGTGGTGTGCGGCGACAATCGGCGCCGACGCGGCCGCGCCGATGTTGGCGGCCGAGGCAATGGCGACACTGTGAACATCAACGCGGAAGATCCACGCGCCCGCGAGACAGAACAATCCGTGGATAAAAATCCAGACAAACGCGCCGGCGACGAACATTGGCGCTTCGGCCAGTCCGGCGACGGATGCGCGCGCGCCCATGCCGGCGACAAATACATAGATCATGGCCGTACCCATGGCTGTCGAGTTAGGCAACCTCGATACGGGTGTGGTCGACAGCAACAGCGCCAGCGTCGTCACAAGCAGGATTCGTATTGTCGATTCGCCAAAGACCGTGCTCAGGCCCGGCGCACGCGATGCGATGGACCCGGCGATTTCCGGGGCCAGCGAGGTGCTGACCCATGTCACCCCGATTACGATGGCGACCAGAAACAGGTACTGCGGCATCGTCGGTGCATGGTCGTCTTCGACATGCAGCTCGGCAGCCGCGTCCATTGCTTCAAGCCTTTCGGTCGGTACGCGCGCCCAGCGGTTAAATCGTGTCGCAAAATCACGTGACATCAACAGCAGTGGCAGCCAGACGATGTAAATGACGTTGTCGGCGATAACGGCAAGACCAAACTGCTCCTCCGACGTGCCCAGCATCTCCGCTGTCGCCGCCATGTTGGCCGTCCCGCCGATCCAGCTGCCGGCAAGCGCCCCATAGCCTTTCCACGCATCGTCAGATAACCAGCTGTGAACAAGCATGTACGCGACGACTGCTCCGACCATGACGCCGGCGGTGCCCATTAGCATGACGAGTACGCCCTTACCCATGACGCGAACAACGGCCGGTACATTCACTTTGATCAACATCAGCACGATGAATGCTGGCAACAGGTAAGCGCTCAGCCCTCCGTACACCGGTGACGCGCTGGGAATGACATCAAAGTTGTTCAGAAATACCGGTGTTGCGTAAATAAACAGCAACGGTGGCAGATACTGAAAGAGCTTTGCCTTCGTCGTCTGCTCTATTGCGAAAAAGAACGCGGCGACGAATGCGAGGACAGCGAGCACGCCGATTGGAGAGGAGATCAGGGCCGCGGAACTTTCCATGTGATACAGACTCTTGGGCTCGTGCAGATGCCGCAGAGTATAAATCAATGACAGGCGCGCGGCGCGCTGCGCCGAATCAGGCTATTTGAGCCTGCAGGTCCTTGCGGGAGGCCTCGTCGGTTAGTGCTGCAGACTTGACGGTGAGCCACGCTGCATCCCAGTCCTTGACCTTGCTTGGTCCGAAAATGTGTTTGGCGATGAAGCTGTCGAGTGCTGCGACGCGAATGACATTCTTCGGTGGTGGTGTCGGGAAATCGACAGTGCCGGTGAATGCGACGAGATTGTCGACCGGGACATCAGGCACAACGCTCTGCAGGGCGCGCGTACGACCTTCATTCTGAATGAGCGGATTGAGGAAGCGACGTCGCAGTGTGCCGTCAACGTTAGTCCACTGGGCCTCGTCTTCAGCGCCGAAAACGATGCCGTTGTAGTGCTTGGTCTGAATGCAAAGAATTCCGCCTGCGGTCAGGATGGCGTGATCGATCTTGACCAACCCGCCGTAGGCGCCTGGCAGGATGAAGTCGTGAAGTACGTCCGGGCTGCGGGCGCCAAGCGCATGGCGAATCCGGTAGGTGCCAAGGCGCGCGGTGATGATGCGCATCACGTGGCTCGCGGTGGATCGGAAGATCAGCGTTAAAAGTAACGCGCCGGCGACTGTGAATATGAAAGCAGCGGGCCCGACGCTCGTAATACCGGTCGCAATCGGCGCCTCGGCGGCCAGTGCTGGCAGGGCGATCAGGGGCAGGCTCGTTGCGACTATTCGGATGAACACAATCATGACCCTTAGAGTAGGACTTTTGACGGCAAATTTATCGTATCAGGTCACGTTTTGTTAAGTCGGCTGCCTGGATACGCGAGATAGAAGCCATCGACCTCGGCGACTCGTATGCCTGTTTCGTAGACCGAGCTCAGAAACTTAGCGTCCAGGACACTGGCCTTGTCTCCGTCAGCGACGACGCTGCCCTCCTTGAGGACGACAACCCGATCGACTTCAGGCGGTATCTCGTTGAGATGATGCGTGACGAGGACGATGTTGTGTCCGCTCCGCGCCAGTTCGCGGATGCGATCGAGATAATCGAAGCTCGCTGCGAAATCCAGCCCCTCTGTCGGCTCGTCCAGAATAAGTGTCTGTGGTTTGTGAACCAGTGCCCTGCCAAGCAGGCAGCGCCGCTGCTGACCTGTCGACATCGATCGGAGTGCCGTATTTTCGAGTGCATCGATGCCGAGCAGGCTCAATATCGCCTGCGCCTTGTCGATTTCGTCTTTGCTGACATGCTGTGCGAGCGTGCCGTGCACGCCGATGCTTGAGTGGAAGCCCGAGACAACGACTTCGAGGGCCGTGGTGGTCGGCGTATAACGCTGGTGCAGGTCGTGAGAGACGATGCCAATGTGCCTGCGCAAGTCCCAGACATTCCAGTGATCTTGTCCGAGTATACGCACCGCGGAGTCCGCGGCGACCACCGGGTACAATTCGCGATTGATTGTCTTCAAAAGCGTGGTCTTACCTGAACCGTTGGGCCCGAGAATGGCAACGCGTTCGTGCTGCTCGATCGTGAGATTCAGTTTCTCGAACACACACGTCGTACCACGCCAGATCGTCGCGTTTCGAATTTCAATAAGTGGCGGCTCGCTCATCGCGATTCAGATAGTACTCACATCGCTGCCGCCCGTCAGGCTACCTGCTGCTTCCATTTGCCGCGCCTGAAGACCGCAACGCCCAGGATGGTTACAAGTGATTCCGAGACGACCATGGCCCAGAATACGCCATCCGGCCCCAGGGACATGTCCGTCGCCAGCCAGTAGGCCAGTGGGATTTGCAGGATCCAGAAGCAGACGAGGTTGATCGCGGTCGGTGTCCTGGTATCACCTGCTCCGTTGAGCGCTTGTGTGACAATCATGCCTACGGCGTACATCGGAATGCCGATGGCGAGTATGCGCAGGCAACTTGTGCCATAGCGCAACACATCGGAGTCGTTGGTGAACAGGCCAGCGATACCGGGCGCGAATATGACGACGAGCACGCCTACCGACGTCATAAAGATGGCGTTGTACTTTGCTGCCCGCCAGGTCGATTTCTCAGCTCGGTCCGGCTGCCCTGCTCCAAGATTCTGTCCCACCAGTGTCGCGGCGGCGTTACCGAGGCCCCAGGACGGCAGCCAGATGAACTCGAAGATGCGCAGGCCGATTGTGTAGGCCGCAACCGCCGTGCTGCCGTAGATCGCGACGATGCGCATGACGATGATCCAGCTCGACGTCGAAATCAGGAACTGCCCGATGCCGCCTATGGAAATGACCAGCATACGAGCAAGGACAGGCGGCGCCAGTGCGAGGTTGCGCAGGCGAAACCGGAGCCGACCGCGACCATCGAACAGGTACCAGAGCTGATAGACGATACCGATGCTGCGGCCAATCGTCGTCGCTACAGCTGCGCCTGTGACGCCCATCTCCGGAAACGGCCCGAGGCCGAATATCAGGCAAGGATCAAGAATAATGTTGAGGCCGTTCGCGAGCCAGAGTGAGCGCAGCGCGACTGATGCGTCGCCGGCACCGCGGAATGCCGCGTTGAGTACAAAGAGATAGATGATGCTCGCCGAGCCACCCAGCAGCACGGCCGCAAACCCCGTGCCCGTCTCGATTACACTCGGGCTGGCCCCCATCAGGCGCAGCATGTCCGCAGCATAGAACGAACCCGGTATGCCAATTAGCAGGGACAACCCGGCGCCAACCCAGATTGCCTGTCCGGTTACCCGCGCCGCAGCCTCGCGTTCCTTCGCGCCAATCCGTCGCGCTACCATGGCAGTGACACCCATACCCAGGCCGACCGCGACCGCGTATAGGACCGTGATCAGCGCCTCGGTAATGCCGACCGCCGCGATGGCATCCGTTCCGAGACGGGACACGAACGCGATGTCGACGACTGCGAAGACCGACTCCATCGACATTTCGAGCATCATCGGTATGGCGAGCAGGCCGAGCGCACGGTTGATACGACCTTTCGTATAGTCCTCGTCACTGTCGCGAAGAGATTCGCGCAAGAAGGCGGCCCCACGTCGAAGCATCGATCGCTTCGCGCCGGTGTTAGAATTTACATCTGTCATCGCTACCGATTAGTGGTCATGCCTGAAGGGCTTGCTCCGATACTCATTATTATCGCTGTCGTCGTCATCTATACGATCGCAAAAGTCGCAGAGCACATGCGCCGTAGCGATAAGCAGTGGCGTGAGGTCGACAAAAGCAAGCTGCGCGAATGGACCGACGACGATGACTGAGACAGCTAACGCTTGATGTCACCCTGCAACAGCGACTCGAATTCGGCGGCCGTGTCCTTGGATGACTGAATCATCTTCTCCTCAGAATTGTGAATGGCGTGTTGCTCTCTTAGCAGCCGCGTATCGCGCTCGCGGAACTCGGCGCTGATTCGCTCGACTTCGTTTTCTTCAAATCCCAGGTTTGTAAGAACGTGCTTCGACATCGTCAGACTCGACAACATCGTCTCACGGAAGATGTGCTCGATGCCGAGATCCATCAGCCAGTGCGCGTGGCGACGATTGCGTGCGCGGGCGATGATCTTAAGATGCGGGAAGTGCTGCCTGACGGCTTCAGCAGTGCGAATCGACGCCTCGACATCATCGATTGCCAATACAAATATTTTTGCGTGCTCTGCGCCAGCAGCACGCAAAATATCGAGCCGCGAAGCGTCACCGTAATGAACAACGTTGCCGTAGCGCCGCACAACGTCGACCTGCGACGAATCAATTTCAAGCGCAGTGAAAGGCGTCTTGAATACTGCCAGCAAGCGGGCGATGATTTGCCCGACCCTGCCGAAACCCGCAATGATCACCCCGTTATGCGGTTCATCCATGTCATCGTAAATCGGTTCATTCTCGCGCTCTAGTTTTGCAGTCAAGGCCTCATTCAGCAGGTAGATGAACGGCGTTAGCAGCATTGAGACCGCGACGGCGAGAATAAATTCGTCGATAAGCTCTGCCGCGATCAGTCGTTGCCGCGCGGCAATTCCAAAAAGAACGAATGCGAATTCGCCCCCGCCGGACATGACCACGGCGAGGCTCGTTGCTGCGCGTGCATCACACAATCCAAACACGCGTGCGAGCAGGATGAGGACAAGCGCTTTTGTCGCCATGAGCATGGCGACAATCAGGAGGATGCGACCAGGTGAATCGAGCAACAAACCGATATTGACCGACATACCCACCGCAATGAAAAACAGGCCGAGCAGAAGACCCTTGAATGGTGCTATGTCCGCCTCGAGTTGGTGACGGTATTCCGAGTCCGCGAGCAACATGCCGGCGATGAATGCGCCAAGTACCATGGACATACCAGCGAACTGCATCAAGAGGGCTGCGCCAATGACCACGAGCAGCGCCGTAGCAGTGAATATTTCCGGTATTTTCGATCCGGCTGCGATCTGCAGGATCGGCTTCAACAATAAGCGGCCACCCACGATCAACGCAGCAATCGTCGCAAACATGATGCCGGCTTTCGCGAAGTCAAAACCGTCACTGCTGGCGGCACCCAGTGTCGGCAGTATGGCAATCAACGGAATTGCGGCGAGATCCTGGAACAGCAGGATCGAAAAAGCGGCACGACCATGGCTTGTCGTCAGCTCTTTCTTTTCGGCGAGCATCTGCAGCACGAATGCTGTCGAAGACAGTGCCAGGATGCATCCAATAACGATAGCGGGTGTGGTACCGAGACCGAAAGACCACGCTATTGCGGCGATGACGACGGCGCTTATGATGACCTGGGCCGAGCCGAGGCCGAAGACCATCTTGCGCAATACCCACAGCCTCGACGGTTGTAACTCCAGACCGACAACGAACAACAGGAACACGACGCCCAGCTCGGCAAAATGCAGGATATGCTCGGGGTCGTGAATAAACGCAAACCCGAACGGTCCGATGAGAATTCCGGCAGCCAGGTAGCCCAGCACCGAGCCAAAGCCCAGGCGCCTGCTCAGCGCAACCAGCACAATCGCCGCCAGCAGATAAATCACTGATTGCTGCAACAAACTCATGGAACCCCCGTTACCTTGATTTCGCCCCAAGGTTGGAGTCTAGACGCTACAGCCTAATCCTTCGACCCGCCTGTGGTTTTTGGATTAAACTAGCGCACGATATGAATACAAATCACACCAGCAATCGATTCATGGCAGTCGTGCTCGCCTCTGCCGTGCTCTGTCTGTCCGCCTGCAATTCCGGCACACCGGAGAGTAACGAAGCCGACAAAGCGGCCGGTCGCGCCAATGTTGACGCCATGTCGCAGGAGCACGCGAATGATACGGCCGAGCCGAGCCCTGCAACCGTTATCGCGCCAGGCAGGGCCGTCATTTCCGAGCGGCTGCCGTATGCCGAAGTAGATGATGAACTGGTCTACGGGCATTTCGCATTTCCGGCCGACATGGTGGACCCGTTGTCGGCCATCATCGTCATTCACGAGTGGTGGGGGCTAAATGACAATGTGCGTGCCATGGCGGATCGCCTGGCCGGCGAGGGTTATATCGTTCTGGCTGTCGATCTGTTCGGCGGCGTATCGGCGACGACGCCGGAACAGGCGCGACAGCAGATGCTAAGAGTTGTCGAGAACCCGCGTGCGGCAAACGAAAACATGCGCCAGGCATATGAGTTTGTTAATTCGACGGCGGGTGCGCCTCGCATTGGATCGCTCGGTTGGTGTTTCGGTGGCGGCTGGTCATTGAACGCTGCGATGTTATTTCCCGACGAGCTCGATGCCACGGTGATTTACTACGGGCAGGTCACGGACGATGAAGAAAAACTGCGTCCGATTAGTTCGCCGATTCTCGGCCTGTTTGGCGCACAGGATCAGGGCATCACAGTGGAATCCGTGCAGAACTTCGAAGCGGCGCTGGAACGATTGCGCAAGAACTACGACATTCACATCTACCCGGGGGCCGATCACGCCTTCGCGAATCCGACCGGAACTGCGTATAACGCGGCTGCGGCCGAGGATGCCTGGCAGAAAACCGTGGAGTTTCTAAACCTTCACCTGGCAATTAACGATGACGGCTCGCCCTGAACGTCGGCTGCTGCATCGCAATGCAGCATCACGTCCAGCGCGTGTGATGCGTAAGTAATTGACTCCCCTGCTTCGCCCGTGCAGCGAAGTGACACGTGTGCCGTTAGCGCATCCCTGACGACAAGTTCGTCACCAGCTGCCGGGGACTCCATCGGACAGAAGTCTTGCACAGCAATGGGTGATACCTGTCGTGCGGGTATCGTAATACGGGTCGCGATGGGTGCTGCCTCGCTGAGGTCGGGGCTTGTTAGCGCCTTTTGTGTGTCGGCGATACTGATTGATATTGATGCGATCTCAGCGTTCGCATCGCATTCGGCATCAATGCGCAGCAGGAACTCAAGCGCCGGCGGCCTGATGAGTCTGCGACCCTCTGTAAGTGGTTTGATCGCAACCACAGCCGGGTCAGCATCGACACCCAGACTAGCGGTATTCTCCGCCCAGGCGAATGGTGCGAACAAAACTGTTGCGGGGAAAAGGTAATATAGCTTCAGAGGCATGCAACAAAGACTACGATAAGGTGGTCATAAAGCAAACTGCATTGACTGGCAAAGTAGTGATTACGGAATAGCGGGGACCACCCTTGATCCAGAAGAGCATCCATTGGACCTACAAGACAGCCCGACGTGTTGCGATAGCTGTTCTTGGCAGCACGATCATCGCGATCGGTATTGTCATGATCGTTGCACCGGGTCCCGCCTTGATCGTTATCCCCATCGGCCTGGCCGTTCTGGGTATTGAGTTCGCCTTTGCCAGGCGCTGGCTCAAAAGCTTGCGCGAAACTATAAGCAACGGAATGGCTGGCGTTCGCGCCAGACGCGCTCAAGCGCGTCGCGATCGCGTACAGGGCTAGGTAAAAGAAAGGCGCCGGAGCGCTGATTCGGTTGCCGATTCAGCGGGCCTCCAACAAGGAGGTCTCCGGCGCCCAGGGTTTAACGGCAGGGGGGATTGCCGCCGGGCCTTCCTGGCCCTTGCTCGTCAACAGTCCTGCTGACGAGTTCCGGTAATTATGCGATCAGGCATTTCGGGGGAGAGACTCCTGACGCCGCGTACCCGGAAACTTTAATTTGTGGTCGTAGACTCGATTTTCAAGTTGTCCTCAACAAGGTTGGCGTCATCGGCCAACGCTATGTTGGCAGCCGACGTCACTGCGAAGAGCACGATAAGTACACCCAGAACGGCCAGTACGTTTTCGATTTTTCCAGTTCTCATGATCATTCCTTTAAATTTGCGAGCGACGCTTCACGCGACGGTGTTGTGTTTGTTACTTCTACTTTCCTTAATGCATAAGCCGTGCCAACCCTATAATTCCTTTAAAAACAATAAATTAATGTGATAGAGAGCATAACGGAATTTCGTAAATAACGAAAAACCGTAAACATAATTACGAAATGTCGTATACACTTGCGCGATGACCCGATTCGAGGACTATCAATGGCTGTTTCGCAAGTCGCCCGCAATGGCGACCTCGATTGGCGAGGACGGCAATTACCTGGACGTCAATGACGCGTTCCTCGAGCGGCTTGGTTACGATCGCGAAGACATGGTGGGTCATCGGCCGAGCGACTTTGTGACCGCCGAATCGGCGCAGCGCATTGAGGAGGAATTCCTTCCCGCACTGCGGCGTACGGGAAAGCTTGAGAACAAGCCAATCAGCTTCGTATCGTCATCAGGTGAAACTGTCGACTGCATGACCAACTCGTTGGTTGAATACGACCCGAGCGGTAAGTTCGTGCGTACGGTGGCTCTGTACACCGAGATCGGCGACCAGGCGCGAGCCAACTTCAAATACCGCGAGTTGTATCGGTCGACGCCGGCCATGTTGCACACGGTAGATGGTGACGGAAACATCGTGACGGTCACCGATCACTGGCTGCAAAAGCTGGGCTACCGGCGCGACGAGGTCGTAGGTCGACCCACGACCGAGTTTTTCAGCGAGTCCGATCGACAGCGCTACGAAGAAGGTCGACTCAAGGAGCTGCTTGCACAGGGCAACTTTAACAACGAGGAACGCCAGGTAGTGACGAAGGACGGCCGCGTCCTTGACCTGGTTGTATCGGCCATTTCGCATCGTGATACGAATGGCAAGGTCGACGGCATGTTGATTGCTTCCAAAGATGTCACCGAGCGTTTGCGCGCTGAACGCGAGTTGCGCACGGCGCTCGCCGAGAACGCGAGCTTGCGCAAGGAACTTGAGCGCGAGCGTGACTACCTCCGCGAGGAGGTCCATGTTGCGATGAATTTTGGTCGTATCATCGGCACCAGTCCCGCGCTGCAAAAAATGCTCAATCAAGTCGAGGCGGTCGCCGAGACACCTGCCAGCGTCCTGCTGCTGGGGGAGTCGGGCGTTGGTAAGGAACTCGTGGCGCACGCGATACACACGCGGAGTGCTCGCGCCGACGGCCCACTCGTGAAGGTAAACTGTGCATCCATCCCGAAAGAGCTATTCGAGAGCGAGTTCTTCGGGCATGTCAAAGGTGCATACACAGGTGCACACCGCGATCGGCTTGGCCGCTTTCAACTCGCCGACGGTGGCACAATTTTTCTTGACGAGGTCGGCGAAATTCCGCTCGAACTGCAGGGCAAATTGTTGCGCGTTTTGCAGGAAAATGAATTCGAACGCGTGGGTGACGATGTAACGCGGTCAGTCGACGTGCGGGTAGTTGCAGCCACCAACAGGAACCTCGAGCAATTGATCGTCGACGGTGAGTTTCGCGAAGACCTGTTCTATCGCCTCAGTGTCTTCCCTGTGGAAGTGCCGCCGTTACGCGATCGTGGCGAGGACATCATGCAACTGGCGCAGCATTTTCTTGAGCGGGCGCAGAGTGACTTCGGTCGCCCGGAGCTTACGCTGACGCAGGCGCAAGCGAATAATCTTCAGGATTACGACTGGCCGGGCAATGTCAGGGAATTGAAAAATGTCATTGAGCGTGCCGTAATCCTGTCACCGGGTAACGTGCTCAGGCTTGACCTGTCGATGCCGAATATAAGCGCCGCACGACAGCGTGAGCATACACCGGCGCAAGCACCGCAAAGTGGCATTCTTACTGAGAAGAAAATGCGCGAATACCAGAAACAGAACATCGCCGCAGCGCTGAAAGAAACGGGTTGGCGGGTTTCAGGAACCGACGGCGCAGCGGAATTGCTTGGCGTCAAACCGACCACGCTGGCGGACCGAATTCGTACGTTCGGCATCAAGAGGCCGGCAAGATGATTCGAATACTCTCAGCGACCGTCGTCGCCGTGTTGATGTCGACACCCTGCATTGCCGCAGACGCGAAGCTGCCGCTGCCGGTAGCAGACAGACTGGATCACCGCCAGATTCCTCATGAGACGACGAGCATCTACGTTGAGGATCTGGAGACCGGCGACGTTGTCGTGCGCTGGAATGAAACCGTTCCGAGAAATCCCGGTTCAACAATCAAAATGCTGACGACGCTCGCGGCGATCGACGTGCTTGGTCCGACATACACCTGGCAGACGGACGTCTACGCCCTCGGGCCCGTTGCTGACGGCACACTACAGGGGGACCTGTTAATCAAGGGTCATGGTGACCCATTCATGGTGACCGAGCGCGTCTGGCAAATGCTGCGCCGCATTCGCCAGGCCGGCATCAACGAGATCTCCGGCGATTTGATACTCGACGACAGCTACTTCGAGGTGGCCGACCACGATCCGTCCGCGTTCGATCGTCAGCCCCTGCGCGCTTATAACGTTGCGCCAAATGCATTGTTGATGAACTACAAGGTGGTGCGCTACTGGTTCGAACCTCTGCCCCAGACAGGCAAGGTCAACATCTGGATGGACCCGCCACTCGTAAATCTTGAAATCGACAACCGGCTCACCTTGTCCCAGGGTAGTTGTCGCGGCTACCAGCGTGGAATAACGATCGCGGCGAACGACACGGCTGATCGCATGACTTTCAGCGGCAGATTTCCGAATGGCTGCAAACGCTACGCGATGGACAGGGCGGCACTGGATCACAAGGATTTTGCCTACGGGTTGTTTACATCTCTGTGGCGGGAATCGGGCGGCATATTTGGTGGCGGCTGGCGGAACGCCGTTGCGCCCGAAGATCAGGAACCGCTACTCGAGTTCCGCTCATTGCCGCTCGCAGACGTGATAGCGCGTGTAAACAAGCACAGCAACAACGTCATGGCGCGCCAGCTACTGCTTACGTTGTCGGCCGAGGTTCTCGGCCCACCAGGCACTGAGGCCGGTGGGCGCAAGGTCGTTGGTGACTGGCTGCACGAGAAAGGACTCGAGTTCAGCGAGCTCGCGTTCGACAACGGAGCGGGTTTGTCCCGGGCAGCTCGCATTACAGCGGCTGATTTTGGCGCGATGTTGCGCTTTGCCTGGCAACAGCCTTACATGCCCGAGTACGTGTCGTCGCTATCGCTGGCGGGCCTGGATGGCACGCTACGCTATCGCATGGACGATGGGCCGCTCGAAGGGTCGGCGCACCTGAAGACCGGGTCGCTAGACCATGTCGCGGGAATCGCGGGCTATCTGCAATCTCGCACTGGCAGGCGATTTGCGGTTGTTGTGCTGCAGAATCACACCGATATTCATCGCGGCTATGGTGATGAGACCCAGGAAGCGCTGTTGCGGTGGCTCTACGAGCAGTAGCCTGTAGTAGACTCTCGCATGATCGTTTGGGGAGATCTGTAATGCGAACACTTCTTTTCGTGCTGACGCTGCTGCCACTGGCCGTAGCGGCAGAGACGGCGTACGTCACTGACACACTGCAGCTTGGGCTGCATCAGGCGCAGGATACGAGCGACCGGCCGTTTCGTAATCTCGATAGCGGCCAGGAGATGGAGGTGCTTTCGCGAACGACCTACTACGCGAATGTGCAGCTTCCGGACGGCACACAGGGCTACGTCAAAGCCGGATTCCTCGTCAGTGACAAACCGGCAAAACTGATCGTTGCGGAGACGCAGGCTGAATCCGACCGACTGAAGCAGGAACTGGAAGAATTACGACAGTCGTTCGCTGCGCCGGCCGCGACAATAGACACGCTCAGGCAACAATCAACAGACCTGCAGGCACAGCTTGATGCAAGTGAAACGACCGCCGCGGACCTGGGTGAAGAAAATAGCAGCCTTCGAAATCGCCAGTCGCAGTACAAGAACAGCCTGCCGTTGCAATGGGTGAGTGGTGCCGCACTGGCGTGCCTGGTCGGCGGCTTTCTGTTTGGATTGTGGTGGGTGGATCACCGCAGCCGCAAACGGCACGGTGGCATCCGAATTTATTAAAAGCCTAAGCGGCTTCGATTATGTCGTCGCGGCAGCCGCCGCGTACCGGAAGCGGTGCGTCCCTGAACAGATCGTCGATATCGGTCTGGGAACGAACGTGGCGTGTCCGTTCAAGTTGATCGGTCGTGATGTGCGGTGCGAATAACTGCACGAAGTCGAGCATGTAGCGGCGCAATACGATGTCCTTGCGAAAACCGATCCAGGTCGTACTGCGCGGGAAAAGCCCTTCCGCATCGAGCGCGGCCAGATCTTTGCTGTCATCACAATCCTCGGCCATGCTGGCAACGATTCCGACACCGAGTCCCATACGCACGTACGTTTTAATGACGTCTGCGTCCCTGGCCGTGAAAACAACGTCAGGCTCGAGGCCGCGATCCGCGAACGCGCGTTTCAGTGACGACTGGCCGCCAAAGCTGAAGACGTAAGTAACAAGTGGGTGTTTCGCCAGGTCTTCGAGGGTTAGCTTGCGATCGAGTGCAGCGAGCTCGTGGTCTTTCGGTACGATGATCTTTCGATCCCAGTGATAGCTGGGAACGAGCAACAGGTCACCGAACAAGTCGTGTGAGCCGGTGGCAACTGCAAAATCGATTTCGTTTGCCTGAACCATGTCGGCGATCTGTTCTGACGTGCCCTGGTGCAGGTTCAGGCTGACGCGAGGGTAACGATCGCGAAATTCACGTATGACATCAGGAAGCACGTAACGTGCCTGCGTATGGGTAGTTGCAATTGAAAGCGTACCCTCTTCCTCGTGGTAATAGTCAGACGCGAGGCTGCGGATATTGTCGACTTCCTGCATGATCATTCGGGCGCGACCGATGACCTGCTCGCCAGCGGCCGTGACGCTTCCAAGGCTCTTTCCCTTGCGCACGAAAAGCTGCAGCCCGAGTTCCTCCTCGAGCAGTTTAAGTTGTTTGCTCACCCCCGGCTGGGACGTATACAGCCTTTCAGCAGCTGCAGTGATGTTCAGCCCATTGTCGACGATCGCAAGCAAATATTTCAGTTGCTGTAGCTTCATTCTGAATGTTGCGCCGTTGCGTCTTCATATGTGACCGTTACACGGCCGGGTCGTTTCACATGCGCCAAAAATAATCGACTACATATAACACACGGTTATGTCGCCAGACATACACAATGCTCACACGCTCTATGATTTCCTCCACGTCTCTCCTTAGATGCATGAAACGCGTGTCTGGTTGGACCTCTCTTGTCTGCGACGTCATTCGTGGTAGCCTTTGGCACCAACAAGTGCACGTAAAGGGGGACGTGACAATGATCTACAACAACATTCTTGAGACTATCGGTAACACGCCTATTGTGCACCTCAATCATATGGGGCCTGACCACGTTGATATTTACGTAAAGGTCGAATCGTTTAATCCCATGGCGTCTGTCAAAGACAGGCTGGCGTTCGCGATCATCAATGACGCTGAGCAAAAGGGTACGCTTGCGCCCGGCCAAACCGTGATCGAAGCGACATCTGGCAATACCGGTATCGCGCTGGCCATGGTGTGCGCTGCCAAGGGCCACCAGTTTGTCGCAACGATGGCCGATTCGTTTTCGGTCGAACGACGACAGGTCATGCGTGGTCTTGGCGCCAAAGTCATCCTGACGCCCGCGGCCGAACGCGGCACCGGCATGGTTAAGAAAGCCGAAGAACTTGCTGCGAAGCATGGCTGGTTTCTTGCGCGCCAGTTTGAAAACCAGGCAAACCCCGATTACCACGCGAACACTACCGGGCCTGAAATTCTCAGTGATTTCGCCGGGCGCCGCCTCGACTATTGGGTCACAGGTTACGGAACTGGCGGCACGATGAGTGGTGCCGGCAGGACGCTCAAAGCGGCCAGGCCTGATCTTACCGTCGTGGCGACAGAACCGGCTGGTGCGACGTTGCTCGCTGGTAACGAGTGGGCGCCACACAAGATCCAGGGCTGGACACCAGACTTCATTCCCGACGTTCTCGATCGCGAAATATTCGACGAGTTGCGTTCTATCGGCGACGACCGCGCCATCGAGGTATCACGAGAGCTGGCACACAAGGAAGGCATCTTCACCGGTATTTCATCGGGTGCGACGCTCGCCACGGCACTCGATATCGCCGCAGACGCGCCTGAAGGCGCGGTCATTCTCGCGATGTTACCCGACACCGGCGAACGTTATCTGTCAACGCCGTTGTTTGAGGGCGTCAATGACGGTTCCGACGACGACTGGCTGGAATCGCAGTAAATCGTAGGAAAATTGCCCAAATGCCCGATTTATGGGGTGGAAACGGTTGCGCCTGAGACTTTTGTCACAGTCAGGTCGGCACAGTGCTGGCATCGTAAGTATCCAGGCGCATGCCAATGGATACGGAGCGAGCGTTGCCCGCCGACCTGCACAACCTGCAAACACGAAAGAATATTGGCAAGGCCAAGGGTCTTCTGCATTCGCTCGTGCCGCGCGCCCAGTGCTTTTGTTTTTATGATGCGGATCGGCAGTGTATCTGGAGCTCGGATGGTGCTGACGATTACGAGATAGACAACTTCGTCACGGACCTTCCAGGCGAAGTTATCCAGGAAGCGGCAAAGGATGCAGGCCACGTCCGGCGCACGTTGACGTCGGGCCGTACTTTGCTGGTATTGGAAGTCGGCGATGAACGCGGTGGCAGGCTCGGCCTGCTCGTGGCGGTGTTCTCGCGCAATGCAGGCAAGTCATCAAGTTTCAATCCAAAAATGCTCACCAACATTCTGCGGCCGGCAGTCGACCTGATTGGTGAAAGCCTGACCGTGGGCCGACAGCTCGAAGATGCGGCGCGACGCACCGAGGAAGCCGAGAAGGAACTCACGCTCGTCTACGAAGTTGATGAGAAAATTCACGGCACATCGCGAAGTCACGCGGGACTCGCACAGCTTGTCGGCCAAAGCGGCCGTTTTCTCGGCATCGCTTACAGCGTTCTTCTCATTCCCGGCAAACGTATACGCGTAAGTGCTACGCATTCGAGCTGGAAAAACGTGAATCGCAAGGTGCTCGATCGTTACCTGATCGATCATATGATGCCGAAGCTCGAAGGAAAACGCTGGCCCGCTGTTTTTGATATTCCGGGCATCGCGGGCGATGACAGCACGCCCCAACAGGGTTTTCAAACCCTGTTGAGCCCGCTCCTCGACAGGCATGGCAACCTGGAAGGCGTCATGGCGCAGCTGGGGCGTGTCAATGCCGGGGAGTTCAGCAAAACGGAACGCCGTTTCATGTCGCACATCGTGCGCAAGATTGAATATGTGATCGAGCAGTCCTTCGATGCAATGACCGGTCTCATGAACCGCTCCGGTTTCGAGGCGCAGTTGCAGGAATCCTCCAAGTCGCTTGCGGACTCGGATGATGTCCACCAGCTCTTATACTTTGACCTGGATAACCTGCAACTCGTGAATGACACGTTCGGCCATGAAGCGGGCGACGAAGTCATCATTCGTTTTGCACGTCTGCTTGAAGAGGACCTGTCACGTAAAGCGGTCGTTTCTCGGCTGACAGGTGACGATTTTTGCATTCTCTTGACGGACGCGGACAGTCGTAATGCGATGGATCTTGCACAAACGATTCGCAAGAACGGGCAGTCCCTCCGTTTCCTCGAAGGTGACAAATCACTACAAATCACAATGAGTATCGGTATTGCCGAATTCAGTTCGCAGACCACTGACGTCGGCCGCGCGCTGACCACGGCGCGCATGGCGTGTGAAGCTGCGAAGGACCACGGGCGTGATCGCATCGAGGTCTACGATGACCAGAATCTGAGCATCATTCGCCGCCACGATGACATGCAGCTGGTGTCACAGATCCAACAGGCACTGGATGGCGATGAATTCGAACTGTTGGCTCAGCCGATCATGAGTCTCAAGGACGACGATGCACAGCCACGATTTGAAATCCTGTTACGCATGCGAGATAACGACGGCGAGACAATTCCGACAAGCGCGTTTTTCTCTGCAGCCGAGCGCTACAAACTCATGCCGCAGATCGATCGCTGGGTCACATCATCGACACTCGCGCGGCTCGCCGAGAACTCGAAGATTGTCAGTGAGGATGACGCGATCTTTTCGATCAATCTGTCCGGGCAGTCCTTGAGCGACGACGATATTCTCGAGTTTATTGACGAAGAACTCAATGAAAACGGCGTGCCGCCGAAAGCGCTGTGCTTCGAAATTACTGAATCCGCTGCTGTTTCGAATCTCCAAAAAGCGCAGTCCTTTATTGACTCACTGCGTGAGCGCGGCTGCAGTATCTCGCTTGACGACTTCGGTGCCGGTTTGAGTTCCTTCGCCTACCTGAAGAACTTCAAAGTCGACTCGCTGAAGATTGACGGCAGCTTTATCCGCGACATCACCGAGAATCGCATCTCCGAGTCCATGGTCGCGGCCATTACGCAGGTCGCCAAGGTGATGGAGCTCGAAACTGTTGCTGAGTATGTCGAGAACGAAGCAACCCGGGAATTGATTACCGAACTCGGCGTCGACTTTGCCCAGGGCCATGCGATAGGTAGGCCAATACCGCTAGCTGATGTACTGGCTAGCCTGGCCGAATCCAGGAAGACCTCGACCGCCTGAGGCGACGGCCGCTCACTGATAATCTCGACAAAACCGCTATTCATACGGTTTTGGCGATTTTTCATCGACAATCTAGGTATACTCGGTCGCAACGAAAGAGGAGCGTTTGCGATGAGTTATCCGCTGTTGAGGTCGGTTGGGGCCTTATGCGTGTTGCTATGTATGAGTTGGACCGCATCCATGGCGGCGGCGCCCAAAGAGGCGTCCGCGAAGCAAAAAGACGCATGGGCGAACGAGTGGTCCGAAAAAGTCGGCATATCGCTGGAATACAGCTTTGACTCGAGCGGCCCTGATGCCTGGGATCCGAAAGAGCATCCGGTTGTCTTCATCACGACAGAGGGACCTGGTTACGGCGGCTTGCTCAGCGGCGTCACCTTGCCCGGCCTCGCGATCATCGACGCAGACACACGAGAAGTTGTTGCCAGCCAGACTTACGATGTTCTGTCGTGGGGCTGGAGCAATGTATTCGAACCGCACGGTCTGGGCGTATCACCGGATGGTCAGTGGATTTATCTGCCGACCGGCGAAGGGTCCTTTACGACAATAGGGGAAAATGCGGGACGCTTTCTCGTGATCAATGCGAGAACTTTGAAACTCGACAAAGTGATCAAGCTGTCGGGGCAGGCGCACCATGCCAAGTCATTTACATCACCCAAAGGCGAACAGCGGGTGATGCTTTACGGCTGGTCACAACCAATGTTTGTCGTCGATCCGGATGATGACAATCGGGTTGCAGGTAGCGTTTCACAACAGGAGCAAGGCAGCGAAGGCTACATGTATTTCGCGTCGCCAAACGGAGACCAGATTATTGGCACCGGCCGCTATCGAAGTTTCGATATGCGCAAGCATCTTACCGACAATCCAATCTGGTTAGTTGATACTGAAACCTGGAAAGTGAAGAAGTGGGTTCAGGTGCATGACAGCGCGCCGACGTGGATCAATTTCACCTCGGATCAGAAACTCGCGTATATCACCGGATCTCGCAACAGCATCGTGCTGAAGCTGGACCTTGAAACAGAGAAAATCGTTACTGAACAACGCGCGGGAGTTGATGGGCCGTATGGAAACCACTTCGGCTGGGACGATCGTTATATCTACACGATCGGCAAAGGCGAAGAGTCACACAATCTCGGCAAGATGCTGGGCATGGTCGATGCCGATACGATGGAAGCCCCGAATTCCAGGGCTATGAATCAGTTCTATACGGGTTGTATTCGCGGTGATCACGGCACCCTGCATCCGGATCCCGAAGCGAATGAGCTCTGGATCAGTTGCAACTCCAGTTTTGAGGTCGTGGTCTTTGATCTCGATCTCCGTGAAGTATCCGACAGAATTCCATTGCCGAACGGTGGCAGTACTCATTCCGGTGCGTTTGTTTCCTATCCGAACGGCTGGGATGAGGTTGGCGAGAATGTTTCGGACATGAATGGTCTGCATGGCAGTGTGCTCGAACTCAAACGCAAACTCGTTGCCGGTGGCACGCTTGTTGACACGTCAGCGGCTCCGGCGGCAGCCCTGGAATATTCGGGTGATCCTGCGTTTGCCGAGGGTGCCAGGGTATTTAGCGAAATCGCAGGTGTTGGTTGCAAAACCTGTCACGGTGAGTACGCCGAGGGTGATCTGGGTGTCGGGCCGTACATACGAGGCGCATCGGAAGGGACGATTCGTGCGGTGATCGAGGGGATACCCGAGATGATTGTGGTCAAGGCCGTGATAAGCGAAGACGAGATCAAGGCAATTGCTGCCTATATCGCCAACCTGGGTACGATGCAGGTCGCCCGCACGCTGGCGAAGCGTGGTCGTTTCATGCCGGCCGAGTTCAGCATTCAGCCCGGGACCAGCGTGCAGCTGGTCATTCAGAATTCCGGATTCCAACCGTATACCTTCAAGAGCGACAACATGGATTTTGCTGATCTGGTGATTCCCGCGCGCAGCTCTGGATCGATCGAATGGATAGCGCCGGACGCCGAGGGCGAGTACTCGCTGTACTGTGCAGACTGCAAGCTGAAAGACCAGTTCTATACCTTGCATGTCGACGCGGACGCGCCGGAATTTCGCACCGTTGTACCTGCGAGTACGCTGGCCGCCGACGACGCGATGTAGCTTAGTGGCGGTGCGGCCGGCCGGTCGCGCAACCGCAGGCTGTGGCAGCGGGGCTCTTCTTGTCGACTACGGTGCTGCGCTTGAGAACGCCAAGTTTCATGCCTATGCCGCCTGTAATGATGCGGCGTACCGGCTCGCCGCTGTCCGGATCGTGCGTCAGCGCATCATCGTGCATGCTCTGAAACACCTCAAAGCGCCGCGGCTTCTGCGTTGATTCGTCGGGGATGGTCTCGTAAACGTAGGTCGGCATCGTCAATCCGTGCTGCCAAGGTCAGGATTGTGATGGTAAACTAGTTTGCCGTCTTGCACACGTTTGCAGAGAATCAGGAATTGCTATGTCAGACCTCGACACCAATTGGAACTGGGAGCGGCCGATCGCGGCCCCGGGCCGGATGCACGTCGACTTCGAAGAACGCGTCGATTTTCAGCGACTGCACCGTTATCGCGTCGCCAGGGCGCGTCAGGCGCTGGAGAACTCCGACCTCGGCTCGTTGCTGTGTTTCGATAACAACAACATCCGTTACCTGACGAGCAGCGTCATTGGTGAGTGGAGCCGCGACAAGATCTGTCGCTACGCCCTGTTTACCGGCAACCCTGATCCGTACCTGTGGGACTTTGGCTCAGCCGCGGCTCACCATCGCCTGTACGCTCCGTGGCTCAAGACCGATCATTGCAAGGCCGGCATGCTCGGCCTGCGCGGGTCGGTGCCGCCTGAGGCAAATTTGCTCAAGAACGCCGCGCGCGAAATACACGATCTTCTAAAGGCGCAGGGCGTTGCAGATATGCCGGTTGGCGTCGATATTGTCGAGCCACCGATGCTGTTCGCGCTTCAGCAAGAGGGCCTCGAAATCCGAGACGCGCAACAGGTGTTCCTCGATGCACGTCAGATCAAGAGCATGGACGAGATCATCCTGTTGAACATGTCGGCCGCAATGGTTGACGGCGCCTACCAGGAAATTGCCGAGCAACTGAAGCCCGGTGTGCGCGAAAACGAAATGGTCGCGATGGCGAACAAGTTTCTCTATGACAACGGGTCGGATGACGTTGAGGCCATTAACGCAGTCTCCGGCGAACGTTGCGCACCGCATCCACACAATTTCACGGATCGCATGTATCGGCCGGGCGACCAGGCATTTTTCGACATTATTCAGTCGTACATGGGATATCGAACCTGCTACTACCGCACTTTGAACATCGGCCTTTCCACACCTGCACAGGAAGATGCCTACAAGCAGGCGCGCGAGTGGATCGATGTCGCGATCAATTTGGTGCGACCGGGCATGACCACTGACAAGATCGCGGCGCTGTGGCCTAAAGCCGAGGAATTTGGTTTTGCCAACGAGATGGAGGCTTTTGGTCTGCAGTTCGGCCACGGGCTGGGCCTCGCCCTGCATGAGCGACCGATCATCAGCCGACTGGTGTCTTTCGACAACCCGTTTGAGTTACAGGAAGGGATGGTATTTGCCCTGGAAACCTATTGCCCCGCTGCCGATGGTAACGGCGCCGCGCGCATTGAAGAAGAAGTTGTCGTAACGAGTGATGGATGCCGGGTTATCACCCTGTTCCCGGCGCAGGATTTGTTTATTGCGAATAAGTATTGATATGAAAGCATTCAAAAAAATCTCCGTAGCCGGGCTGTTGGCACTTGCAATGCTTGTCGCCGGTTGCGGCAAATCGGACGATGATGGACCCATCCTGATCAAGTTCCCGCATGTCACGGCGCCTGGCACGCCGAAGGGTCAGGCTGCACAGCGTTTCAAGGACCTCGTCGACGAGCGGCTTGATGGCCGGGTGGTGGTAGAGGTGTATCCCTCTGGGCAATTGATGAGTGATGACGATTCACTCGATGCCCTGGCATTCGGCGAGGTACAGATGATAGCGATTTCCTTGTCGAAGCTGGATCGGCTCACGCATAAGTTCCAGGTGTTTGATTTGCCGTTCCTGTTTCCCGATCTCTCGACCGTTGAGCGGTTTCAGGCAAGCCAGGAAGGGATGTCACTACTCGACTCGATGTCGGACAAAGGCCTGAGGGGGCTGACGTTCTGGCACAACGGCATGAAACAATTTGGTGGCCCGATACCGATGCGCAGTCCCGATGCTGCGGTCGGACTCAAGTTCCGTGTCATGGAATCGGACGTGCTGCAGGCTCAGGTACTTCAGATTGGTGGTAATCCGCAGAAGATAGCCTTCGGTGAGGTCTACCAGGCTTTGCAGACCGGGGCCGTCGACGCACAGGAGAATACCTGGTCAAATATTTACTCGTCGAAATTCTTCGAGGTGCAGGACTACCTGATGGAGACGAATCACGGCTACATCGGCTACCTGGTCGCGGTGAACCCTGAATTCTGGGATGGCCTTCCCGAGGAAATTCGCGCTGAACTGGACACAATCGTCAATGAAGTTGGTGTGTGGGCCAATGAACAGGCATCCGTGATCAACGAGGATGGAAAGCAGAAAATCATCGCGTCAGGCCAGTCGGAAGTGCTGGCACTTAGCGCCGAGGAACTGGCCGTGTGGCAAGACGCAATGACACCGGTCTGGGATCAATTCGAAGGAAATATTGGCGCTGAATTTATCGAGGCTGCACTCGCGGCCCGGCAGTAAGCGGTAATACGGACGATGAGATGACGGGGAGCATCAATCGCCTGGAGGAAGGAGTGCTGGCAACGTTGCTGGCGCTAATGACTATCCTGACCTTCGTGCAGGTTGTGTTGCGCTACGCATTTAACAGCGGGTTGGTTTGGTCGCTCGAAGCCACGACTTATCTGTTTGCAGCGTTGATCCTTTTTGGTATGTCTTACGGCGTTCGCACACAAACGCACATTGCGGTAGATCTCGTTATACGGCGACTTCCAAGACGCGCTGCCAAAATCGTCAATCTGGTCGCCATTCTGGCCTGCCTTTCTTATGCCCTGCTTATGCTCTATGGGTCGGCGGTGTTTGTTGACCGCTTGATGATTCTCGGCAACCATGCACGTGACATACCGTTGCCGAAATGGCTGCTTACGGTAACGATGCCGCTTGGCTTTACGCTGCTGGCTTTTCGTTTTCTTGAGGCGGGCTGGCGAATATTGCGCGGCGAGCGAGAGACAGAGACCGGGTCATGACAGCGATTTTTCTGCTGGTCATGTTATTCGTCCTGTTGTTCATCGGCGTGCCCGTTGCGGTGTCGCTGGGTTTCGCCAGCGTGTTGACGATGTTGTTGTTCGGCGATCAGTCGCTGCTTTCGTCGGCGCAGAAATTTTTTCACACGATGCACGTCTACCCGTTGCTTGCTGTACCTTTTTTCATACTGGCCGGCGCGTTCATGACCACGGGCGGTGTGGCTCGGCGCATGATTGACTTCGCCAACGCACTTGTTGGCCATTTTCGTGGCGGCCTGGCAATGGCGGCGCTCCTGGCCAGCGCATTTTTTGCAGCCGTATCGGGATCGGCGCCGGCGACGGTCGTCGCTGTCGGCAGCGTCATGATCGGTGGCATGGTGGCGTCCGGTTACTCGAAAGGCTTTGCGGCCGGTGTAATCTGTAACTCCGGAACACTCGGTATCCTGATCCCGCCATCGCTCGTGATGGTCGTCTACGGGGCAATTACGGAAACATCGATCGGTAAGCTCTTCATCGCGGGCGTACTGCCGGGCATCATTCTAACGCTGGTCATGATGCTGACGCTGATTGTCATCGCTCGCAAACAGGATATGCCACGCCAGGAGCGGGCCAGCTGGCGCACGGTTGCCAGGACGTTTCGTGAGGCGCTGTGGGGCCTGATGCTGGTCGTAATCATTCTCGGCGGTATTTACGCCGGCATTTTTACGCCAACCGAGGCGGCCGCGGTTTCAGCGGTGTACGCATTCCTGATTGCTGTTTTCGTCTACAAGGACATCGGCCTCAAAGACGTCCCCGGCGTACTCGTCGACGCGAGCCGGGTGACAGTGATGTTGATGTTCATCATTGCCAATGCATTCATGTTCGCGTTCCTTCTGACGACCGAGCAGATTCCTCAATTCGCGTCGGAACTTCTTGTCAGCATGGGGTTGCCAGTGTGGGGTTTCCTGCTGCTGTTGAACCTCCTGCTGTTGATCGCCGGCAACTTCATGGAGCCGACCTCAGTGGTCCTGATCCTCACGCCGATCGTATTTCCAATCGCAGTCGACATGGGAATTGATCCGATTCACCTCGGAATCCTGATGATCGTCAACATGCAAATTGGTCTTGTCACGCCGCCGGTCGGGCTCAACCTGTTTGTCACTGCAGCGGTCGCGAAGTTGTCTCTCGAAGACACTGTCAGGGCGAGCATGCCCTGGCTGATTGTGTTGCTGGGCGTATTGATGTTGATTACATTCGTACCCTGGATTTCTCTCGTTATTCCGGAGTTGTTGTTCGAATGAAAAGAAAAGTCACGATTCGCGACGTCGCCGAGCACGTCGGGGTTCATCACTCGACCGTTTCCCGTGCGCTCAGTCCGAGCAAGCGTGACAAGATTTCACCGGCTGTCGTCAAGAAGGTTGAGGAGGCAGCGGACGAGCTCGGCTATTTCCCGAACATAGTCGCGTCATCACTAAAACAGAATCGCTCGTTTACAGTCGGCGTCCTGATCCCCGATCTGACAAACCCGTTGTTTCCACCAATGATTCGCGGCATTCAGGACACGGGGGAAGCAGCCGGCTATACGGTCATCACGGCGAATACCGATGACGAGCAGGACAAGGAACTCAATGCTCTGCGTATTATGCGCGGCCGGGCGATCGAGGGCATGATCATCACGACGGCCCGGCGCGAAGACCGTATTGTCGATGAGTGCATCGCAAACGACATACCCTTCGTGCTCGTCAATCGCACGGTTGACCAGGACGGTATCAGCGCCGTAATCGTTGACGACGACCACGGTGTGCGTTCGGTGCTTGATCACCTGGTCGGCCTTGGACACAAGCGCATAGCACATGTGTCCGGCCCGCAACATGCGTCCACTGGTTTCGGGCGTGCGCAGGCATTCACCCAGTGCATGACCGCTCACGACCTGCAAGGTGATCTCATTGAGCCAGCCGACAAATACTCGATCGAGGAAGGCAGGCGCGCATTCACACGGCTCTTCGCGCGCGATAAAAAACTAACAGCTGTTGTCGCAGCGAACGACTTGCTGGCGCTCGGCTGTATTGATGCGACGAAGGAACTCGGACTCCGCGTTCCGGAAAACATCTCAATTACCGGCTACGACGATATTCAGTTTGTCGATCGCATGAGCCCGGCGCTGACGACAGTGCAAGTGCCCAAGTACGAAATGGGCGCGCTCGCGACGCAAAAGTTGCTCGATATGATCGCCGGTGATGATTCGAGCGCATCCATTGTTCGCATGCAGCCCAGGCTGGTCGTCAGGGAATCGACGGCGGCTGCGTCAGCCTAGCGAATGTGGAAAACCCGTCGCGCGTTTTCCTCATAGATCATTCTTCTGTTTTCGTGGCTGATCGGTGCGTCATCGAGCCAACGCGTGCCAGCATCGCTGGGTGCGAACGGGTAATCGACACCGAACAGGATGCGTTCAGGACCGAGTACCTTGAGAGATAACTCCAGGATCGGATCCCAGAACATTCCGCTGGTCGTGATGACAAAATTATCTCTGAAATAGTCGCTGGGTTTGCGCTTGATTGTTGTGAGCTGCTCCCGGGCAGCGATCTTGTCGAACCTGTCGAGCCAGAAAGGCAGACCTTCTCCCATGTGGCCAAGCGCAATCCTGAGCTTCGGAAATTCGTCGAAGACGCCGCACAGCAAGAGGCGAATGGCGTGTGTTGATGCCTCGGCATGAAAGCCCCACATCGGGCTGTCCATCGAATAGTCGGCGAACGGCGCATACATTTGCGGCGGCGGCTTACGTGGATGCATGTAGATCGTTGCGTCATTCGCTTGGGCGGCTTCGAATATGGGCCAGAATTTACGGTCGTCGAGATATTCGCCCTTGGTGTAAGAGTTGATCAGTACGCCATTCAACTTCAGCGTGGACATACCGCGTTCGATTTCCATCGCCGCCGCCGCTGGATCCTGCGGCGCAATCGTGGTCAAACCGGCGAAGCGATCAGGGTGCTCGCCGATAGCAGCGGCGAGCAGCTCATTCGTGTGTTTCGCGAGCTCAGTTCCCTGTTGTGGCCCGAATATTTGTACGCCTGGAGACCACAGCGACAATAACTGCATATCGATCCGCCCTGCATCCATGGCTGCCAGTCGTCCGTCACCGAGATCCAGTAGCTGTTGCGTCAGTGAGGCTGCTTTCGGCGGCAGGCCGAGGCCGACCTCGTCTGTCGGATTGCCCGCAATGAACGCGGCGGTCGCATCGTAGACCTCTGACGTCCCGAATGTTTCCTCCGTGGCGATGCGAAAATACTCGCTGTCGGTGGCGGCGCGTGCGACTGCGGCAGGACCCAGTGCAGCGGCCGTTGAGATCATTGCGCTATGGCGAAGAAACTTGCGGCGAGACTTGTCAGGCATGAGTCTATAGCTCCTGGCTGGTGCGGATGACTGGTTCGACACGGATCGTCTCTTTATAGTGAATGCACACCACAAAAGCAAAAGGACACGCATGCAGCATCCGTCGATCACCAAGGCTCTTGAAACCATCCCGGTTGAACTCCGCGATGGCGTGGCGCGCTGGTTTGACCGGCTGGTTTCGGTACACGGGAACGTCGATCTGCCGGAAGATGTTACGCGGCAAGTCACCAGGCTCATCGCTTGCAGTGAGTTTGCTTCGTTGGTTTTACTGAAAGAGTGGCACTGGTTCCTCGACTGCCGTGAATCGCTGGACGCGGTCCCCGACAGAGCAGAGCTTGACAGTCTCGTTGACGCGGTCAGGCGCGACATCGAAGACATCGATGTCGCAAAGGAGC